>CAZNSL010000963.1:0-2643 GCA_964574975.1 uncultured Alcaligenaceae bacterium
GGCCGGCTCCCCCGCTCCCGCCGCCGCCGTCAAGGCGCTCGCGGCGGGCGCCGGTCCGAAGGCGCCGAAGCTCACGGCGGACGGCGTCGTGTTCACGTACGCCGGCGCCGCGAAGTCGGGCGTCACGCTGTGCGGTGATTTCAACGGCTGGGCCACCGCCGCGGACAAGCTCACGCAGGCGGCCGACGGCACGTGGACGATCACGCGCAAGCTCGCCGCCGGCACCTACGCGTACAAGTTCCTGGTCGACGGCAGCACCTGGAAGACCGACGAGGGCAACCCGCAGGCGCAGGACGACGGCTTCGGGGGCAAGAACTCGGTCGTGACCGTGAAGTGATCCGTGGCGCCTCGGTTCACACCGGGGCGCCACTTCGTTTTCCGGCGGGGCTCCGCTCGCCGGCCCACCCCGGGAGAAGCGCCATGACCCGCACCCTCCGCCCCGCGGCCCGCGGCCTCGCCGCACTCGCCGCCGCGGCATTCCTGTTGGCCGCGAGCGCCGCGCACGCGACCAAGGTCACGTTTCAGTACCAGCCCGTGATCGGCGGCGTCACCGCCGTGAGCGTGGCCGGCAGCTTCAACGCCTGGAGCGCCACCGCGAACCCGCTCAGCGATCCCGACAAGGACGGCGTGTGGTCGGGCGTCTACGACCTCGCGCCCGGCCGCGTCACCTACAAGTTCGTCGTGAACGGCGACCAGTGGCTCACCGACGAGAGCGCGGCCGACTTCGAGTCGGACGGCTTCGGCGGCAACAACAGCGTGCTGGTGCTGGCCGACCAGCCGGTCACGGTCGGCTACGGGACCACGATCAAGAAGGCGCCGCCCGTCAAGGCGGGGCTGCGCCAGGTCACGTTCAAGTTCCGCCCCGACAAGAAGCCCGACCAGCTCTGGCTGTGCGGCGCGTTCAACGACTGGACCGTCGGCAAGACCGCGGTCACCGACCCCGACGGCGACGGCGAGTACACCGTCACGATGCTGCTCGCGGCCGGCTCGTACCCCTACAAGTTCGTGATCGGCACCAGCGGCTGGACGCAGGACAAGGCCGGCCAGGACTCCGAGGTCGACGACGGCTTCGGCGGCAAGAACTCGATCCGCGTGGTCGACGACCGCTACCCGTCGATCGACGTGAAGAAGGGTGACGGCCAGGTCTTCTCGGACGGCATCCAGCACGCGCAGGGCGCCAACGAAGTGAACGCCATGGGTGGCGGCCGCGTGCAGTTCACGGCGCGCGCCCACCTGGACGACGTGCAGGGCGTGGACCTGGTCACGTGGATCGCCGGCAAGGAATCCGTGACCCCGATGACCCCGGCGATGACCGACAAGGTCTACGAGTACTTCCGCACCGAAGCGAAGCTGGCGGGCGCCGCCGAGTACGCGCTCCGCTACCGCGACGGCACCAAGGTGCTGTGGATGGGCCCGCAGGGCCTGACCGCCGCCCCGGCCGCGCGCTTCGCCTACGACCCGGTCAAGTTCCCCGCGTTCGAGACGCCCGACTGGGTCAAGAACGGCATCATCTACCAGATCTTCCCGGACCGATTCCGCAACGGGAATCCCGCGAACGACCCGGACTTCAAGGAGTGGTACTACGCGGGCAAGCGGGAGCTGCCGGCGAGCGGCAGACTCAACGTCGAGTTCCAGGAGTACTACCACCTGGTCAAGGACTGGAACGACTACGGCGCGCTCACGAAGGCGCCGCACACGCCCGACCAGCGCGACTGGATGGCGTTCTACGGCGGCGACATCGAAGGCGTGCGCCAGAAGCTCGACTACCTCAAGGGCCTCGGCGTCACGGTGATCTACTTCAACCCGATCTTCGAGGCCAAGTCGACGCACAAGTACGACGCGGCCGACTACCGCAAGATCGACCCGCACTTCGGCACGAACGCCGAGTTCGTCGCGTTCGTGAAGGAAGCGCACGCCAAGGGCATCCGCATCATCCTCGACATCGTCTACAACCACTGCGGCAACTCGAACTTCGCGTTCAAGGACGCGGTCGAGAAGGGCGAGCAGTCGCCCTACTGGAGCTGGTTCGAGATCAAGAAGTGGCCGTTCCCCGCGGGCTGGCCCGACGTGAAGACGATGTGGAAGCCGGCGGACTACTACTACTGCTGGTGGAACTTCGGCGACCTGCCGGACCTGAACTTCGACCTCTCGCGCGACAACAAGGCCGAGATCCCGATCCGCGACGTCAAGGACGCGCAGCCCAACGTCGGCCTGGTCAAGTACCTGCTCGACTCCACCGAGTACTGGCTCAAGGACGCCGACGTCGACGGCGTGCGCCTCGACGTGCCGAACGAACTGCCCTACTGGTTCTGGAAGCTCTTCAACCAGCGGGTCAAGTCGGTCAAGCCGGACGCCTACATCGTCGGCGAGCTGTGGGGCAACGCCTCCGACTACGTCCGCCCGGGCATGTACGACGCGGTGATGAACTACGCGTTCTTCCGTGACCCGGTCCTCAAGTTCCTCTGCCAGGGCCAGGGCACCGCGGCCGAGTTCGACGCCTCGCTGGCCACCGGCCGGCTCGCCTACCCCAGCCAGTCGGTCGCCGTGCAGATGAACCTGATCGACAGCCACGACACCGTGCGCTACCTGACGCAGGCGAACGGTGACGTGTCGCGCCTGATGCTGGCGGCGCTCTTCCAGATG
>CAZNSL010000964.1:0-2626 GCA_964574975.1 uncultured Alcaligenaceae bacterium
TATCCGGCTGCGACGCGATGTTCGTGCTGGCCGACGCCGACGTGTCGCTCGCGGCGCGGGCGGCGTGGTTCGCGGCGACGACGAACAACGGCCAAACGTGCGTCGCAGTCCGGCGGGCGTTCGTCGATCGTTCGGTGGAAGCCGCGTTCGTCGGCGAGTTGCGCAAGCGCATCGCCGCGTCGTCGCCGGTGCGGCTGGCGACGGAATCGCAAGTGCGCAACGCGGAGCGGCTCGTCGCCGATGCGCGCGAGCGTGGGGCGGAGGTCGTGAATTTGAAATCGCAAATCTCAGATTCGAGATCGTTCGCACCGACGCTGATCCTGAACGCGACGCCTGCGATGGCCGTGTGCCGAGAGGACTCGTTCGCCCCGCTGTTGGCCGTGCTGCCGTTCGACGCCCTGGCCACGGTCCGCGGGATGAACGACGAGTGTCCGTACGGTCTGGGCGCGTCAATTTTCACGCGCGACCTAGCGGCAGCGCGGGCGCTGGCGGACGATCTGTGCGTTGGCATCGTGACGGTGAACGACGCGATTGCCCCGGTGGCGCACCCGGCGACGCCGTTCGGCGGCCGGCGGGCCAGCGGCTGGGGGTCAACACAGGGGCCAGACGGGCTGTTGGCGATGACGGCCCCGCAGGTGGTGGCGACGCGCGGCGGCACGTTCCGGCTGCACTACGACGCGGTGACGCCGGCGGTGGAAGGCGTGTTGAGCGGCTTGTTGACGTGGCAACACGCGCCGAGTTGGGGCGAGCGGATGAAGGGATTGTGGCGAACGGTCGCGGCGGGGCGACGGGTGGGTCAGGGCGTCGGGTGATAGCCGACGCCCATGACGACGACGGCCCGTGCGGCCACGTCCACTTCGTAGGCAACCGTCACCGGCCCGGAGAATATCACTCGGCGTTGTCCCGAGCGTGACTCGCCCGACACCGTTGGGGACTTGGCGAGCATGTTCTGGATGTCGGTCAGGGCGGCGTTCAGTTCAGCAGTCGCCTGCCACGACTGCGCCAACGACGCTTCAATGAATTTGAGAATGGCGTCCCGCATCGGCGGCGGCCAGTAGACTGAGAAGCCGTTCACGGCGCGCCTCGCGCCTTGAGGAAGGCCGCGATTTCCGCGTTGAGTTGCTCCGTCGTCAGACATTCGCCGCGGCGATACGCTTCCAAGGCTAACTGCCTCTGAGCTTCCGCCTCGGGCGTATCGAATTCGGCCCAGAAGCGGTCGAGGACGGCCCGTTTGTGCTTGTCCACCGGTACCACCTGAGCGAGGACGCGGCCGTCCTCGTCGCACAGATCGACACCGCCCTCATCAACCTTGAGCTTTGACCGCAGTTCGCGGTCCATAACGACTTGACTCATGGCTCGCCTCCTCCCATCGGGGCTGGCTTATTATACCCGCTCGTCCGACTACGCCCCGTGGTAGTCGATCTCCTTCACCTCCAGGGCGTGCTTCTGGATGAAGTCGCGGCGCGGCTCGACCTTCTCGCCCATCAACACCCGGAACATCTCGTCGGCCTTCAAGGCGTCCTCCAACTGCACCCGCAACAGCGTTCGCACCTTCGGGTCCAGCGTCGTCTCCCATAACTGCTCCGGGTTCATTTCGCCCAGACCCTTGAAGCGCGTCACCGTCAGGCCCTTCTCGCCCAGGCGGCGCACGTCCGTCACCAGGTGCCGCACGTGCGGCAGTTGCCGGCGACTGTCGCCCGCCGCCAGGACGAAGCGCAAGGGCGGTTCGCGGCCGGCCACCCGCTCCGGGTCGGCCAGGTCGGCCACGGTCAAGCCGTAGTCGGCCAACTTCGCCTGGCCGCGGTTGAGCGCCTTGACCTCGTGCAACTCCTGCACGCTGAACGTCGCGGCCGCCTCGCCGTTGGTCGCCTCCGGCGTCCCCTCGGTCACGATCAGGTCGCGGCCCAGCCGGGCCTGCTCGGCGACGCGGAAGGCGTCCAACTCCCCGGCCGTGGAGAACCAGTGGTCCTTGCCGCCCAAGATCGCGTGATACGCCGGCAACACGCCGTTCGTCGTCTTCGCCAACAGCGACTTCAGCGCGTAGCCGCGCCGCTCCAGGATCGTCACCGTCGCGTCGAGTTCGGCCAACAGCTTCACGAGCGCCGCCAGGCGGTCGCCGTCGATCGTCCCGGCCGGCGTGGCCGCGTCGTCCGGGGCGTACACTTCGAGCTTGGCGCTCTTGGTGCCACGGGCCAGTAGTTCGCGGTCCATCTCCTCGGCCGTGCGCACGAAGCGCACCTCCTTCTTCTGCGCCACCGCGAACAGGGGCGGCCGGGCGACGTAGATGAAGCCGTCTTCGATCAGCTTGCGCATCTGCCGGTAAAAGAAGGTCAAAAGCAGCGTGCGGATGTGCTGGCCGTCCACGTCGGCGTCGGTCAGGATCACCACCTTGCCGTAGCGGCACCGGGCCACGTCCTCGACGTTGCCGATGTCCACGCCGATGGCCGCGATCAGGTTGGTGATCTCCTCGTTGGCGAGCAGCTTCTCGACGCGGGCCTTCTCGACGTTCAGCACCTTGCCGCGCAAGGGCAGGATCGCCTGGAAGTAGCGGTCGCGGCCGCTCTCGGCCGAGCCGCCGGCCGACTGGCCTTCGACCAGGAACAGTTCCGACGCGTCGCGGTCGCGG
>CAZNSL010000965.1:0-2626 GCA_964574975.1 uncultured Alcaligenaceae bacterium
CGGCCGGCAGAGCCGGCAAGACAGTGCGTTCCCAGGCAGAGCCTGGGAACGAGGACTAATTGCGGTTCGGTCGCGACCAGATCACGCGGGCCACGAACGTCGAGCCGTCGGCCCCTTTCTTGCGCGCGGCGTCGTTCCACAGCCCCTCCGACACCGTGACCCACGACTCGTTCGGGCTGACGGCGGCGACGCCGAAGTTGCCCATCTCGGCCCCGCGCTCCGGGATCAGCACCCGCTCCGACGAGCGGAAGACGCACAGCCGCTGCGGGTCCACACGGCCAGCAAACAGCGGGGCGCGATGACGGACGATGTGGTCGTTGTTCGCCCCGCGGCGGGTGTAGACGAGGAACAGCGCATCGCTGTGGGCCAACCAGTGCTGCTGCGTGTTGTAACTGCCCAGCGGCGCGCCGTCGTCGAACGACCATTCCTTACTCGCGGCCCATTTCAGGCCATCGTCGCTCGCTGTGACGTAGCCGGCCTTGTCGTTGCGGATCGTCAGGTAGTACCGGCCGCCGACGCGGGCTAACGACGGCTCGACCAGCCCGCGGGCGACGTTGAGCGTCAGCTCGTCGCCGTGGCGCAAGTACGTCAGCCGCTCGCCGTCGAAACGGCAGCGGGCCACCGTGACCGCGTGCGGCTGCTTCGCGTCTGGGCCGATGTAGAGCGGCACGAGCAAGGTGCCGTCGGGTTCGACGAGCCACTGCGAGCAGGCGTTGCGGCAGAAGTTGAACTTCGCGTCCGGCGGCATGGCCAACTCCTGCCAGCCGGTCCAGGCGTCGCGCTTCGGGTCGTAAACGGCGTAGACGGTCTGGTGCGCCCGCGGCACGTCTTCGAGTTGCTGCCCGGCCGGGCTGTAGCGCACCCGGCAACCGATGGCGATGAGGCGGTTCGTCGGCGCGTGCCAGCCGGGCGTCACGTCGGCGACCGAGACGGTGACGCCGTTGGCGTCTTTGTGCCAATCGAGAGCGGGCGGCAGGTCCGGTCCCGACCACGGACCATTCAAGCCACGCCGCCGCATGACGTGCAGGCCGCCGTAGTAGTCGGAGATGCGCAGGTGCTTTTGCAGCGTGAGGACGACAGTCGGTTCACCGCCGGGTTGCGCCGGCGGGATCGCCGCGGCCCGCGGGTGGTACCAGAGGAACTGGCCGTCGTCGTGCTTGAGCGGCGTTTCGAGCCGCACCTGGAAGTCCAGCGGCGGCTCGGCCGTCTCGGTCGCGCCGACGGCCAGCGCGAATGCGGCAAAGAACGCCTTGCACGGTGTCACGCCCACGTCCACGGCTCCCGCAACGGTGGGTCGAGCAGGGCGTCGGCCTCGGCGTCGTTGACGAAGCGCTCGCGGGCCGGGTCCCACGTCAGCGGCCGCCGCAGCCGGTAGCCGAGGTTGGCGACCAGGCACACCGTCGCCGTGCGGTGGCCGACTTCCGCGGGGCAGATCGTGTCCTTCTTCGTGCGGATGCACTCGACCCAGTTGCGCAAGTGGTTGGTCGCATGGTAGACGCGCTTGGCTTTGTCGCCGAGCGGGTCCTTGAGGATCGTCTCCGGCGTACTCTTCAAGACATCGCGGTCGACGTAAATGGTGCCGTCGGTGCCCTGGAAGGTCGCGCCATTGGGGCCGCCGTGGATCATCTCGATGCCGTTGGCGTAAGTGAAGCGCATCCCGGTCACGGCCTTCGGGTCGGCCGGCGGATCGAACTTGACGGGACCGGAGGCGTCCATGTCGAGCGCCCACTGGGCGATGTCGAAGTGGTGGGCACCCATGTCGGCTAGCGTGCCATTGGCGTACTCGCGGTACTTGCGCCACGCCGGGAAGTGCCGGTGAACGCCCTTCGGGCACAACTCCTCGTGGTAGCCGCGCATTTCGGCCGGGCCGACCCACATCGCCCAATCGGTGCCGGGCGGCACGTCCTGCGTCGGCAGGTCGCACGCGATGCCGGGGCCACCGACGCCGACGAGGACCGTTTTCACCGTGCCGATACGGCCGTTGCGAACCAGTTCGACCGCGGTGCGGAACTTGCCACCGTACTCGCTGCGCTGCTGGCTGCCGGTCTGAAACGTGACCTTCGCCTTGGCGACCGCCTCGACGACGCGCCGGCCTTCAGCGACCGTGCGAGTCAGCGGTTTCTCACAGTAGATGTGCTTACCGGCCCGTGCCGCCAGCACGCACGGCAGGGCGTGCCAGTGGTCGGGCGTGGCGATCAGAACCGCGTCGATGTCCTTGCGGGCGAGCAGTTCGCGGAAGTCGGCGTAGGCGGTGCAACCCTGGAAGTTGGGTTTGTCGCGCCGCTCAGCATAGCGCTTCTCCACCGATGTCTTGGCGTTGGCGCGGCGCTCGGCCACCACGTCGCTAACGGCAACGACCTGCACGTCGGTCATGCCGCCGAGCGCGCCGAGGTGCCCGCGGCCCATCGTGCCGACGCCGATGATGCCGACGGTCAGGCGGTCGTTCGGCCCGTCGTGGGCACTGCCAGTTTGCGGCAACGCCACGGTGGCCAGGCCGCCGACGGCCAGGGTGCGTACGAAGGTTCTGCGATTCGGGCGCGCGTTATCGGGATGCATGAGCAAATCTCCGTACTCGTTCCCAGGCTCTGCCTGGGAACGCACTGTCTTGGCGGCTCCGCCGCCCGAA
>CAZNSL010000966.1:0-2625 GCA_964574975.1 uncultured Alcaligenaceae bacterium
TGACCAGTTCGAGCGTCGTCTGTTTGGCGATGACCGCGGACGTGAACGGCCGAAACGCCCGGCTCAACAGCGAGACGTACGGCCCCGGCTTGAGGACGAGGAACTGTACGAGCGCCGCGACGAAGAGTAGTCCGGCCGCCCAGCCGAGCCAGTTGACGCGCGGGTCGCGGACGACGGCGTCCACGTCGGCCTGGCGCAGGTCGCGGGCGGCCCGCTGGCCGAGAGCGCTGTGAACGGACGGCGGCAGTGGTTCGTCGCGCAGGTCGAGCCAGTTGACGACGCTGTTTTTGGCTCCCGGCAGCGACCGCTCGACGAGCCGGGCAGCGTAGTACGGGTTGACCTCCCGACGGAACGGCTTGGAGAAGGCGAACGCCGCGTAGCCGAGGGAGACAACGACGAAGGTGCCCAGGGCGAGTTGCCGGGTGAGTTCGCGGAACTCGAAAGCCCGGTCGAGCAGGACCATGCCGACGGCGAACGCCAACGCGGCAACGGCCAACACGAGCGCGACGACGCCGAGGTCGTGGGCGCGGATGCGACCGCGGGCGTGGGCGATCTGCGCATCGACGTAGGACTCTTGCGGCGTGGCCCGAACGGGATCCTGCGCGGTGGCCATCGTGCGGCTCCGAGGGGACGGTACGACCGCTCCATTCTACCCCCGTGGATCGACCGCGCCCACAAGATTCGATCAACCGGAAATGTCGAGGGTTCCACCCGGCGACGGGAGGGCGGCGCGAGAATCGGGAAAATTGGCGAGACCAGCCAGCCCGGAGCGCCAGCGACGGGACGCGATGGCGGCATCAGCCCCCCAACTTCGACCGGCTCAGGACGGCGTACTCCGGCCCGTCGCCGTGCAGCGTGCTGCTGAGGACGAGAACCTCGCCCACCTGCGATTGCCCGCCGGTCCACGCCGCGAACCGGGCCAGCGCCGCCTGCAGCGGGGCCGGGTCGGCGTGGCCGCGCACGCGGCCGAGCGTCAGATGCGGCGCGTACGGCCGAGCCTCGCGCCGGTAGCAGCCTAGCGCCATCAAGGGCGGTTCCAGTGCCGCGTGGAGGGCCGTGAGTTCGTCCTTGCCTTCGGTGAGCGTGGCGACGAGCGTTCGCGGCCGACGCATCGACGGGAACGCGCCGACACCCTCGACGGTCAACGCGAACGGGGCAAAGTCGGTACAAACCTCGGCGACGGCGGAGCAGATGGCCGGCACGTCGCGGTTATCGACTTCGCCGAGGAATAGGAGGGTGACGTGGAGGTTGTCCGGCTCGACCCACTTGGCGTCGGCCCCGCCGGCGGCGAGGCGCTGCTGCAAGCCGACGAGCCGGTCGTGCGTGAACCGCTCGACGCCGACGGCGATAAAGGTACGGAGGCGGTACGGCATTGGTCTTAGCCCCGGAGGGGCGGCCGTGGGTAGCCAGGGGCGTCAGCCCCTGGAACCGTTGTCCCAACAGTGGTCATCCCCGGAGGGGCGGCAGATTCTGTCGCCCCTCCGGGGCTGGGGCCATTTTCGGTACGAATCCAGGGGTTGACACCCCTGGCTACCAACGGCCGCCCCTCCGGGGCTAAGGCAGTTATCGCCGAAGCTCGGCAACCAACTCGTCGGCCTTCTGGTGCGTCACGTCGTACACCGCGGCGTCGTCCACCAGAACTGCCGGCGCACCCTCGCACGCGCCGATGCACTCGGCCGTCTCCAGCGTGATCTTCTTGTCCGCGGTCGTTTGGCCCGGCTTGACGCCGAGCTTCGCGCACAAATGTTCGGTCAACTCGTCGGAGCCTCGCAACATGCACGCGAGGCTGCGGCAGACCCACAGCCGCGTCTTGCCGAGCGGATCGTCTTCCGGGCGGAAGAACTGGTAGAAGGTCATCGTGTCCTGGACCTCGGACGGGGCGAGGTCGAGGATGTCGGCGATGTCGCGGATGGCCGCTAGCGGCACGCAGCGCAGGGCGTCCTGCACGATGTGCAGGGCCGGTAGCGTCACCGCCTGCTTGTTCGGATAGCGCGGCAGCAGATCGGCGATCTGGTGCCGCAGTTCGTCGCTCAGGAATGGCATCGGTTCGGCTCGTGTGACGCCGCGATAATGTTCAACGACCCCAGCACCGCCACCACGTCGCTGATCGTGTGCCCTTCCATCAGGTACGGAAACGTCGCGAAATGGATGAACGACGGCGGTCGCGTCCGACAGCGGTACGGCTTGCCGGTGCCGTCGGACGCGACGTAGAAGCCCAACTCGCCGTTGGCCGTCTCGGTGGGTGCGTACAACTCGTCCTTCGGCGGCTCCCACTGGCGGTTGGTCATGATCAGCTCGAAGTGCTGGATCAGCCCCTCGATCGAGCGGTACACGGCCGACTTGTCGGGGATGACGGCCTTGCCCTCGATGTCCACATTGACCGGCCCCGGCGGCAGGTTTTCGATCGCTTGGGTGACGATCTTGAGGCTTTCGAGCATCTCGTCCATGCGGACGAGGTAGCGGGCGTAGCAGTCGCCCGTGGTGTCGCAAACGACCTGGAAGTCGAAGTCCTTGTACGCCAGGTAGGGGTCGTCCTTGCGCACGTCGCGGATGACGCCGGAGGCGCGGGCGATGGGACCGGTGCAGCTCAGGTCGAGCGCGTCGGCCTTGCTCATGACGCCGACG
>CAZNSL010000967.1:0-2622 GCA_964574975.1 uncultured Alcaligenaceae bacterium
ATCTTGTATTCATCCGTGTTCATCTGTGTTCATCTGTGGCTAATCCCTCTTCCTATTTCAGCTTCTTGATCTCGATGTTGCGGAACTCGATCGGCGCACCCTCGGACTGGAGCAGGATTTTGCCCTTGGTCGCCTCGGCTCCGGTGCCCTCGTTGACCTTCGTGCCGTTCACGACGAGCGTCACCGTGTCGCCCTTGCAGGTGATCTCGTACTGATTCCATTCGCCGAGCGGCTTCTCGACCTTGCGGTTGTGTTCGATCTCGTAGATGTCGCGGTTCCGCTTGTCCTTGCGGCCCGTCGTCTTCCACGCCTCGCCCTCGCGCAGGTAGTGCCGCGAGCTGTTCGGATCGTTGCGCTCCTTCGGGATGTTCAACTTGAAGCCATCGACGAGCCAGAAGTCGCCGGCCCGGCCGCTCTGGAGTTGGGCCTCGACGCCCTTCGGCCAAATCTGGTCCTTGCCGCTGACGTGGACGAACACGCCATTGTTGCCGGCCTTCTTGGCATCCGGCCAGCGCCACTGCACGCGCAGGACGTAGTCGCCGTACTCTTTGTCGGTGATCAGGTAGCCGGCCGGCTTGCCCGTACAGGCGATCACGCCGTCCTTGATCGTCCACGTCTTGGCGGGGTTGGCACCACCTTCCAGGAAGGTCGTCCAGCCGGTCAGATCCTTGCCGTTGAAGAGCTTGGTGAAGCCGGCGTCGTCGGCCCGGCCGGCGGGAGTCAGGGCCAGCGTCGTACCGGCGAGAGCGGCGAGGCAGAGTAAGTGTCGTCGGACCATGCGAGTCTCCGCGGGTGGGGTGGTAGGGGTGAGCCGTGGGCAATTTTAGGGATGCGGCCGCGAAACGGCGTGCCGGCGTTTGCTCGACGCCGCGGGCGCTGGTACATTCCCCGCAACCGTCCCATTCCGTCCCGAGGCTCCCCGTGCGCGACCCCGACAACCGTCCCGGCCCGCTGGCGTGTGCGGTCATCCTCCTGGCCCTCGCCGGGGTCATGGCCAGTCTGCGGTTGCGCACCTTCGACGAGCCGCTCGAATTCGACCTGACGTTGTACGCCACCGTCGGCCACGAGATGCTCCTGGGCCGCAAGCTCTACTCGGAAATCTGGGATCAGAAGCCGCCGGCCATCCACACGACGTACATGCTCGCCGAGGCCGCGTTCGGCTACGGCCCGCGGGCGGTGTACGCCCTCAACGTGACTGCCGCGGTCTGGACACTGCTGGCCGTCTTCGCGGCCGGGTGCGCCTTTCCGCCGGGCCGGTTGAGCGGTCTGTGGGCGGCCCTCTTCTGGACGCTCGTCTCCGACAACATCACGCTCCAGGCCAACCAGCCCAACACCGAAGTGTTCATGAACGCCTTCACGGCGACGGCGTTTGCCCTGTGGCTACGGGCCAGGCGCGGGCCAGGCGTCGTGCGAGTTGTCATTGCCGGGCTGTGCGTCGCGCTCGCGACGATGTACAAGCAGGTGATCGTCGCGCCGGCGCTCCTGTGGGCCGCGGTCGATGTCGCGCTGCCGCCGGAAGGAACGTCGCGCGTCCGCCGGCTGCTGGCCGCGGTCGGGCTAGTCCTCGTGGTGGCCGGCGCGTGGGTAGCGCTGGCAGCGTACTTCAGCGCCGACGGCCGGTGGAGCGACTTCTACGACACGGTGGTGCTGTACAACCGCAACTATGCTGGGGACGGCCCGATCCGCAACCTGATCTTCGCGTTTCGGCCGTACCGCTTCCTCGGCCCGTTCGTCGAAGCAGCTCCGCTGACGTGTCTGCTCGTCGCGGCCGGGGCCACGACTGCGCTGTTGATGCGCGACGCCCCGGCCCGGCCGTGGGCGCTGTGGACCGCCTACGCCGCCGGCGCGTGGGTCGCCGTCCACGCCCCCGGCAAGGGGTTCCCGCACTACTTCCAACTGCTGCTGCCGCCGCTGGCGATCGCGGCGGGTGCCTCGGTCGGCCAGTTGCGGGCGACGTTTTCCGCCTACGCGACGCCGTTCCGCCCGTGGCTGGGAGCGGTGGCCCGCGTCGGGCCGCTGGCCCTGGCGGTCGTCGCGGCGTTGCAGCTCGCCTACGGCAGCTACCACAGTTACCGTCATCCGGCCCACGAGTGGGCGCGGCGGAAGTATGGCTTCTTCTTCCACGATGTCGAAGCGCTGGGCCGCAAGATCGGCGAACTGCTCAAGCCGGACGAGACGCTATTCGTCTTCGGCGACGTGCGACCCGGCCTGTACTGGTTCAGCCAGCGCCGCCCGGCTGCAGGCGTTTTGTTCAACGACCCGCTGTTGGGCGGCCCGATTCAGGAGCGGATGATCGAACGCACGTTGAAACAGCTCAAGGCCAACCCGCCGGAGATCGTGGTGTTCGCCGTGATGTCGTTGAACGACGACCGGGCCGAGTACTACGTCCCGGCGCAGCCGGTGGACGCGACGAAACATCCGGTGTCTGCGTGGGTGCTGGAACACTACGAGCGCCGCTCGGACCTGGAGCTAACCGACCGCGCGAACCGCCCCGACCGCGACGCGATCGCGATGCAGGTGTACGTGCGCAAGGGCGGCCGCCTTCAGGCGACCGGCAAATGACCGCGCACCCGAACCGAATAACTCGTGGATGCTTCGTGTCTTAGCCCCGGAGGGGCGGCC
>CAZNSL010000968.1:0-1765 GCA_964574975.1 uncultured Alcaligenaceae bacterium
GCGATCGGCGATTGGTCGTCAGTGTAGCCCACGTTGCGCTCACGACTCTAGCCCTCATCACATTAACCGATCACCGATCGCCGATCGCCGATCACCGAACTGAAATCGGGTCGATGGTCGGCTTGGCGACGATCACGCGCATCAGCGGCAAGAGTGGCGTCATCGCCCGCTGCTCGTGCCAGTTGGCGTCCGCGATCTTCAGGTGCGCCGGGCCGATGCCGCCCAGGCCTAAGGTTGCGTCGAGCGCCACCCACGCCCCGCGCACCCACACCTCCGTCCACATGTGGAAGCCGAACAGCGGCTGTCCCGGCGGCGGCACGTCCACGTAGACTAGCCCGACGGCCGTGCGCGACGGCACGCCGGCCGCCCGACACATCGCCGCCGTCAACATGGAATACTCGCTACAATCGCCCTCCAGCGTCTTGGCGACGTGCGACGCTGGGGCCATCGCCTCCGAGAAGTTCATCGGCTTCATGTTCGCCTTCACCCAGCGCTCGACGGCGAGTGCCTTCCGCCACGGGTCGGTTTCACCGCCGACGGCCGCCTTCGCGTGCTGCTGCACCTGCGGGTCGTCGCTGGTGAGGAAGTAGTTGCTGGTCGTGAACTCCGGGCCGGGCGGAATCGCGCCGGCGGGGGCCTGGGCCGGCGGCGTCCGCACCGCCTTCACCACCAACTCGAACGACTTGCCCTGGGCGTTGACCACCGACTGCCGGTCGTCCCGGGCGAACGTCTTGGCGGGGTCCTTGTCGTCGAGCGTGATGCGGTAGACGACCTCCGAGCGGCCGTGCGGGTTGTCGATGCGGCGGGTCAACTTGATCGACTGTCGGTCCATAATGTCGACGAGTTGGTCGAACGGCACCGGCTGCATCACCGCCGCCTGCGTCGACTTTTCCAGCACCAGGTAGCCGATACCGGGTAGCTGGGCCATCGACCGCCGCAGCTCGTAGTTGCCGTCGAACCACAAAAACTGCGTCGGCATGGTCACGTCGCTGATCTCGTCGGTGGTACAGGAGACGCGCAACAGGTTCGGCTTCTCCAGGCCGTTGGCCGTACGAATCTGCACCGGCTCGATTGCCTCGACGGCGACGTGAACCGGCACGACGCGGTTGATGAGCGGTTGGAAAGTGTAGTAGTCGAACTTATCGCCCGGCTTGGGCCTCGGGTTGCGCTTGCGCAAGAGGTCGGCCTCGGCGGCCGCGCCGACGACGCGCGCGTCCCACGGCACCTGCTTAGTGAAGTTCGCTGCCTGCCCCGCGGCCTTCAGGGCGAGTTTGTCGCCCTGGACCTGACCGAAAACGGTCTGCGTCACCTGCTTGGCCAGCGACTGCGTCATGAACACGCCGAGGACCTTGCCGTCGGGCATCTCGTCGGTCCCGGAGACGACGTCGATGGCGGCAACCTGCCCGCCGCGGCGGACGCGCAGGCTCATTTCTTGTGTCGCACGGTGGACCTTCGCCCCGGCCGAGGTCGTCAACTCCTCGACCTTCAGCCGGACGTAGCCGGCGCGGTAGCCATCGAGGTAGGCGGCATCCCACGTTTCCCGGAGGACTTTAGCGGCCGACGGCGCAGTTTGTGGCGGCGCGGGCTGCGGCACCTGAGCGACGGCAACCGCGGGCAGAACCGCGGCGAGACACAGGACGAAGCGAGCGGCGCGCGCGAGACGCATGAATCGAGGCTCCATGTCGGGGCAATCTGAGATTTCAAAATCTCGAATCTCAAATCGGCGGATGGGCCAGACACCTGAATCATAACTTTTCCCCCCCGG
>CAZNSL010000968.1:1775-2615 GCA_964574975.1 uncultured Alcaligenaceae bacterium
AGACGGATCGACCTCGACGCCGGACAATGGGTAGAACGCACAGCCCTGGGAAGGCCGCTGCGCCGGGCGCGCGCCGCGCGACCGTGCCGGCCTGACGAACCCCCTTGCCTTGGGCGGAAAAATGGGGGTGACGGCCGTGACGCGGCCGTTGGGCACGGGGTATGCTTGCCGAGTCATAGGTTGCCGCCGGATCGGCGGTCGCTCGCACGCGCCGGGCCGTTCGCCACTGACCGTCGAGGACGCATCGTGACCTACCGCCTCCCCGCCGCCGTGCGACCCGCCCCCGGTGCCGCCGCGCTGTGCGAAGGCTATCGCCTCGACACCTACCGCAACCCGGATGCCGGCCTGTGTATCCCGGCATTGGCCGCCGCCGTCTCCCGCGACAAACTCTTCGATGCGTTCCTCGCCCTGCTCGAACCGCTCGGCGACGTGGTCGATGTCGTCCTGGAAACGAGCCACAGCGAGGACGGCGACCACCATCGCGACTTGCGCCGCGAACGCGTCGATCGGCCGGTGCTAGCGAGTTACTTCTGCGAGTACGAAGGGCTGCTCCTGGAGGACGGCTGCACCGGCGTCGCGGTGATCGCCACGGAGCGGCCGATGGAAGTGCAGTTCGACGAGCACAAACAGATCGTCTGCTACGCCCACAACCTGCGGCCGTTCCGGCGCGTGCTCAAGCAGTTCGACGTGCCGCGGCGGCAGGACATGCGGTTGGTGTCGGAAGGGCCGCACCTGCACCATAGCCGCCCCGGCGACGCCCGGCGGTTCCGCGAGTTGGCCCTGCGCCTGGGTGCCGACGCAGCGCTGGCCATAAGCAACTGACTCTAGCGTGTGACGCCG
>CAZNSL010000969.1:0-2608 GCA_964574975.1 uncultured Alcaligenaceae bacterium
GCGTGGCCCTCGCTCCCAGGTGTCAGGAGTCAGGGGGTCAGGAGTCAGAAAGACTAATTGGATGTCTTTCTGACTCCAGGCCCCTGACTCCTGACACCTGGCCATTGCGGCCCAGGATGGTTCCGATCAGGGTCAGACACAATTCGCGCATGGCGGTTCGGTCGAACGCGGCCGGGTCGGCCTCCAGTTGCACGATGATCCCGTGGACGACCGCCTGCACCAGGCTGGCGACGGTGCGGGCCTTCGCCGGCGGTAAGCCGAGCGCGCCCAGGTCGGCGGCCAGGTGCGACCGCCACTGTTCGTACAGCGAGGCCAGCCGCTCGCGGAAGTCGTCGCGGTGCCGCACCTGCGCCAGGAACGTGTACTGCAAACTGGTGAAGTCGTGCGGCGGCGGGCGGTCGCCCAGCACCATCGTCAGCAGGCGTTGAATCAGGCCCCACGCGTCGCCCTCGGACGGCCAGCCGTCGCCGTGGCACGGGTGGTCGCCCACCCGCTCGCACATCCGCCGCACCATGCGGTCGAACACCGCGAGCAGTATGTCTTCCTTCGCCTTGAAGTAATAGGTGAGTTGGCCGCGCGCCAGTCCGGTGCGGGCCTCGATGGCCGACAGCGACAGCTTCTGAATGCCCTCGCCAGCGATGATCGCGGCGGCTGCCTCGACGATCTGTTCGCGGCGAATGCCGGCCACGTCCACGCGCGGCGGCCTGGCGCTGGCCTCGGATTTCGTAGGGAATTGGTTCATGATTAGTCCGTTCGATCCAATAGTAGACCGATCGGACTAATTGAGTCAAGAGCGAGTTTAACGTGGTGGGGCGTTTCGCGGCCCCGCAGCGCATTCCGCCGCTCGCTACAATTCCCGCATGGAGAAGACGCAAATCCGTATCGTCGCGGGGAGTCTGCGCGGCCGCAAGCTGTCCGTCGTCGTCCACGCCGGCCTGCGGCCGACGCCGCAGATGGTCCGCGAAGCCCTCTTCAGCATCCTCGGCAACGCGGTGCCCGACCGGCCGTTCGTCGACGTCTTCGCCGGCACCGGCGTCGTCGGCCTGGAGGCGATCAGCCGCGGCGCGAGCGAGGCGACGTTCGTCGAGCGCGACCCGCGGCTGGCCGGCGGCGTCGAAAAGTACCTGCGCGAGTTCGGCGTCGCGCCGCAGGGGCAGGTCATCCGCATCGACGTGTACCGCTGGGCCGAGCGCTGGCGCGCCCCGGCCGGGCCGGCCAACGTCTTCCTCAGCCCGCCGTTCCCCGACCTGGCGGAACGGCCCGACGACTTCGACCGTCTCGTGCGTTCGCTGCAAGCGAAGCTCGCGCCGGGGTCGCAGTTGGTCCTGCAAGTCGAGGACACGTTCCGCGCTCGCGGCCTGCCCGACGCCGAGCGCTGGGAGCTACGCAAGTACGGCCGCAACGTGCTGCTGTTCTGGGAGCCGCCCGACGCTCAGTTGGTGGATGAAGAGGAATAAGCCGAACCGCGTTGTTTCTTCAGTGCCAGCCCGGAGCGCGAGCGACGGGTGAGCGTTGTCCCGTCGCTCGCGCTCCGGGCTGGCGATTAGCGATCGACGCGGGCTTGCTGCTATCCTGAACCCATGCTCGATTACGCGCACCCCTGGGCGCTCGTGCTGCTGCCGGCCGCGCCGTTGGCCGCGTGGCTGTGGCTGCGCCGCCGGCCCGCGGCTCTGCGCCTGCCGGACCTTGCGCCGTTCGCCACCTTACCCGCCGGCCGTGCGCCCATCGCCCGGTACGGCGGCGCGGTCCTGCGAGGTCTCGGTCTCGCCGCCCTCGTCGTCGCGCTGGCCGGCCCGCGGCGGCCCGACCCCGGAACCCGGCTCGAAGCCGAAGGCGTCGCCATCCTGTTCGCCGTGGACGTGTCCGGCAGCATGGCCGAGGTCGATTTCGACTGGAACGGCGAACACCTGTCGCGGTTAGACGCGGCGAAGAAGGCGTTCGCCGAGTTCGTTCGCGGCCGCGGCAGCGACCCGATCGGCCTCGTCGCCTTCGCCAGCACGCCCGACGACACCTGCCCGCTGACGCTCAGCCACGACACGCTCTTGCAGATGCTCGACGCCGAGCAGCCGCGCGGCATGCCGGACACCGGCACCAACATCGGCGACGCGCTGGCGTGGGCGCTGGCGAAGCTGAAGACGACGGGCGACCGGCCGGCGGTGGTCGTGCTGGTCAGCGACGGCGAGCACAACGTCGCGGCCCCGGCGCTGACGCCGCGGCAGGCGGCGCAACTCGCGGCGGCCCGCGGCGTGCCGGTGTACACCATCGACTGCGGCGACGGCACCGGCCGGGCGTCGCTCGATGCGGTCGCGGCCCTGACCGGCGGCCGGTCGTTCGCCGCCCGCGACGCTGCGACGTTAGCCGACGCCTACGCGGCCATCGACGCGCTGACGAAGCGGCCGGCGACGAGCTTCGCGTATCGCCGCTACGCGGAGTCGTTCCCGGCGTGGGCGCTCGCTGCGTTAGCGTGCTTCGGCCTGGTCGTCGCACTGGAGGCGACGGCGTGGCGCAGGGTGCCATGAATCTTGCTCCCTCCACCCGGCTTGACGGGAGAAGGGCTGTCTTTCCCCCCTCTCCCGGCTTTGCGGGAGAGGGGATGGGGGTGAGGGTC
>CAZNSL010000970.1:0-2094 GCA_964574975.1 uncultured Alcaligenaceae bacterium
ACACGCGAACACCCGCCATGTGGGCCAACGCCATCGTCGCCGCTACTGTCGTCGCCGCGGTGCGGCCCGCGACGACTGCGGCCGCCAGGTCGCGCCGGGTGGCTTTCAGAACGCCCGGCGTCGTTGCCAGCGATTCGATCTCGGCCGGCGACAGGCCGACCGTCGGTCGGCCGGCGAGGACGGCGATGGTGGCCGGCACCGCGCCGCCTGTGCGAACCGCAGCTTCGGCGTCGCGGGCGGTTTCGACGTTCACCGGATACGGCAGGCCGTGGGCGACCAGCGTCGATTCCAGGGCGACGACCGGCCGGCCGGCGGCCACGGCGGCGGCGACCTCGGGGCGCACGTCGAGAGCGGCAGTCATAGGGGGAAGTCTATAAAACAGCCAAATGACCGCACCCGTCCCGCCGACGATGGACGAAGTCCTCCGACTGTGTGCCAACGCGGCCCCCGGGCCGTGGTACCCGTCGCGTTACACGGGCAACCGCGACAGCCTCGACGAACCGCTAACGCAACTTCGCGTCGCCGGTCTGGTACGGCTGACCGAGTGGCAGCCCGGCACCGGCCAGGGCTACATGCTGACCCCTGCCGGTCAGGCCGTCCTCGACGACCCGCGGGCGGCCGTGCGCCTGCGTGCCGGCCGGTTACCGGGGCCATCGCGGCAGACCGAGAGCCGCCGCCCGCGCCCCCGCGAGGAAGGGGCCGCTCCGCTCGTCACCGTCACCAACCTTGTCGTCGCGGCGATGATCGTCACGTTTGGCGTCGGCATGCAGATGGCACTGCACGAGGGTGTGTCGGCGGCCGAGTATCTGCGCAACGGTCACTCGCCCGTCACGAACGCCATGGCCTTCAGCCCGCATGCCATCAACGCCGGCCAGTGGTGGCGGATGTGGACCTACGCCCTGGTCCACATCGGCGGCCTGCACCTGTTTCTGAACGTCTACGGCCACCTGATCGACGGCCCGGTGACGGAGGAGATGTACGGGCACGGCCGGTTCCTGGTGCTGTACCTGTTCGCCACGTTCGGCGGGGCGCTCGGGGCGCTCTTGACCTCGCGGGCGGTGGCCGGTTCGTCGGGGGCGTGGTGCGGCCTGATCGGCGGACAGATTGCGTACATGATGTTCCACCGCCGCAAGTACACCGACGAGAGCGTGCGCGACTGGCGGCTGCGTACCGTCCACGTCGTCCTGTTGACCGCCCTCATCAGCACGTTACCGTTCGTGAGTTGGGAAGCGCACCTCGGCGGCGCGGTGGCGGGGTTCGTCACGGGCGTGTTGTTGATCCTCGAGCGCGACGGCCGGCGGCTGTTCCGCTGGTTGGGGCTGTTCGGCCTGGTGTTCCTCGCGGCGATCGGCCTGGGCTACGTCGGCCGCGGCAAGTTGGCGACGACCTGGGTTCACTGGGCCGGCCCACGGGCACACTCCGACTTCACCCAGGGAATTGCTCCCGCCGCGGAGGCGGCCCAACGGCGGGCCGCCGCACTGCTCGACGATGTCGTCGATCCGTTGTGCGGGCAGAAGCCGGAGCAGCGCGACCCCGAGCGAGTGCGAGCCGCCCTCGACGGCCTGGCTGCGGCGAAGTCGGAGGCCAGTGCCGTGCAGACGGCCGTGCTGCGGCGAGCCTACCTCGCCCATCAGGTCGAGGCGGCCCGCGCGGCGACGGCCGACGCGCTCCACCTGACGGTCCAGGTGCTGGGCGAATACGAGGAGTGCCTGCGACTCGGACCGCACTGGCGCAACGAGCAGGAGGGCCGGTTACTGCAACTACGCGCCTTGGCCCTGGAGGCCGAGATCCACCGCCGGCGGGCCACGCGGGCGTTGGACAGTTGAGCCCGACGCGCCAGCGAGGGAATCGGCCCGTACCCTCGCTGGCGCGTCGGGCTCAACCGTCCAATGTCACGATGCCCGATGAACCGTCGACGCGGACGCGCTGGCCCGTCGTCACCGTTCGCGTCGCGTCCGGCACGCCGGCCACCGCGGGCAGGCCGAACTCGCGGGCCACGATTGCCCCGTGCGACAGCACGCCACCCGTCTCCATCACCAACGCCGCCGCTCCGACGACCAGGAACACCCCGGCCTGCTGCCACAGACCCAGCCC
>CAZNSL010000970.1:2104-2605 GCA_964574975.1 uncultured Alcaligenaceae bacterium
ACCAACGCCGCCGCTCCGACGAACAGCGGCACCCACGCCGGATCGGTCGATGGACAGATCAGGACGTAACCCGGTTCCGCAAGTGCGGCAGACGGCTCGCGCAACACGAGCGCCCGCCCCTCGGCGACACCGGCCGAAATGCCGACGCCCGTCAGCGTCGTCGCGCCGGCCGGCGGGGCAGGTGGCCGGCCAATCGCGTCGAGATCGTCGCTGAACACGACCGGCGGGATGTAGAGCGACAGCGCGATCGTGCGCCGCCGCCTGCGCTCGGCAATGATCGCGCTGAAGTCGCGGCCAGCGGCCAGCGGCCAGAGTTCGTCCGGCGTCAGGTAGAAGACACCGCCACGCAGGCGGAAACGGTGGTCGATCTCCACAAGGGCGCGGCGCAACTGAACGTAGCCGCGCATCAAGTTGTGCTTCGCCGTCTCGCGCAGGCCGAGGTAGGTGTGGAGGTAGGAAGCGTTTTGTCCCTCTCCCCTCTCCCGGCTTCGCGGGAGAGGG
>CAZNSL010000971.1:0-2603 GCA_964574975.1 uncultured Alcaligenaceae bacterium
GATCAGGCGGTCGAGCGCATCGCGGCGGTGCTTGCCGCGGCCAGCTTCGGCCGCGAGGCGAGCGTCGCGATCGCGTCGGCCTTCTCGGCGTCGGTGAACTTCGTGTAGTGCGTCAGGATGTCGGCGGGTTTGAGGTTCGGATCGCCGGCCAGCGCCCGCAGTGCCCGGCCGCGCAACGCCGGGTCGGCCAATTGGCCGCGGGCGACACCCCAGAAATCGCCCGGCTGCTTGAACGCCAGGAGGTCGAACGCCTCTTCGCGCTCGGCGCGCGGGGCGGCGGCGTTGCGGACGAGGCGGATGGTGTCGTCGATGGCCTTCGGGTCGCCGAACGTCACGGCGAGCCGCCGGGCGAGGCGACGCACCTCGGCCGACTCGGCCGCGGCGAGCATCGTCGCCGCGGCTGGCCAGTGCGGTGGCATGGTCGCAGTCCGACGGTCGCCCAGAGCGGCAACGAGGCCGGCCAACACGTCGCGCTGCCGCGCCGAAGTCGCCGGCTTTTGCAAGTACTCCGCGAGGGCGTTTGGGCCGTCCGGCAGTTCGCCGATCCGCCGGGCGGCCAGTTCGCGGACGAGCGGCGTTTCGCACGTCGCGATCGAGACCATGCTCGTTGGGTTGGCCGCGACGATGGGTTCGATGGCGTACCAGAGGGCAAGGGGAAGGTTGGCGTCGCTCGACCAATCCTTGGCGAACAGCGACGCAGACGGGCTGCCGGGCCGTAGCCCCGAGCGGGGCAAGGCGTTGGCCAGGGCCAGCGCGACTACCGGCGATGTCTCGCGCGACAGCTCGTACGCCATCTCCGTCGTGCCGGCCCGCCCGGGTGGGTGTCGATTCGAGTCGTGAAATAACCGCACCGCCCAGGCGCGTACCGCCGGCTCTGGGTCGCGCATGTAGTCGAGGTACGCGGCCGGCGGCATGCCGGTGACGTGGCCGCACCACAGGTTGTGCAGCGAACTGATACCGTGGCGGTTCCGCCCGAAGGCGATCGGCACCTGCGGCCCGCGCTCGTGCAGCAGCCGGCGGGCGTGACGGCCGAACCACTCGTTCGGGTGCGCCTGGAGCTTCACCAGTTCGTCGTTGGACAGCTTGGCGAGGTCGCCACGCCACGGCTTTGGCGTGCCGAACGTCACCTTGAAGATGCGACCGTTCGACACGTCGACCTTGTCGTAGTTGTGGCACTCGCCGGTGTCGCTCCAGTCGGTGACGAAGACGCCGCCGTCGGGGCCGTACTTGAGGGCCAGCCCGCGGAACCACGGGTCGGCCGCGAACAGCATGTCCTTGCCGTGGCGGGCGACGAAGCCGCTGCCCTTGCGTTCGAGCTTGTCGCGGTTGACCCGCCGGCCGTGCAAGTTCAGCATGAAAACGTCGCCGCGGTACTCGGCCGGCCAGTTGTCGCCGAGGTAGACCATGCACCCGGAATGGGCGTGGCCGCCGCCGGCGTCGTCGTGTTCCGGCTTCACCGTGCCGTCCGGCTTGGCCCGCGCACTCGTCCAGTGGCCTCCTCCCCAGTGAACGTGGTCGGCGCAGCTCTCCATCAGCTTGTAGACGTGCGGGTTCAAGTCCTGGCCGAACATGCGCTGGTAGTGCCCGCCGGGGACGACGTGGAACAGGTGCTTGATGACGCAGTTGGTGGCGAACAGTTCGCCCTCGGCCGTCCAGTCGATGCCCCACGGGTTGGTCGTGCCCCAGGCGAACGGCTCGAAGACGTGCCGCGTCGGGTGGTAGCGCCAGACGCCGCAGTTGAACGGCACGCGCTCGCCGTCCTTGCAGCCGGGCTTGCCGACGTGCGACGTGACGGTGATGCCGTGGCAGCCGTAGAGCCAGCCGTCCGGCCCCCAGGCGAGACCGTTGAACATGTTGTGACCCAGGTCGAGATTCCAGCCGTCGAGCAGCACCCGTGGCGGGCCGGCCGGCTTGTCGTCCTCGATGGGGATGTGAATGAGGTTCGGGGCGGAGCAGAGGTAGATGCCGCCGAAGCCGTACTCGATGCCGGAGAGATTACACCCGTTGTCGAGGACGACAGTGCGCGTGTCGAAGCGGCCGTCGCCGTCGGTGTCGTCGAGGATGACGACGCGATCGCGGCCGGTGCCGTCGCGGGACCATTTGGGGTAGCTATGGTTCTCGACGACCCACAGCCGGCCGCGGTCGTCGAAGGTGAAGGCGATCGGCTGGACGATATCGGGTTCGCCGGCGAAGAGGGTGGCGCGAAAGCCGGGCGGCAGCGTCATGCGAGCGGCGGCCTCCGCGGCCGGCATCGGCCGGTCGGCGGCCGCGGCTGTGGCCCACGTCGCGACTGTGAGCGCAAGGGCTGTGATCCGGCGCATAGCGTCCTTTCGCGGAGGCTCGGTACGGAGCGGGCAGCGAATGTCGATTATACGGGAGCCGATGGTGGTGCGTCCGAGTCGCGCACGCAGCGGCGGCCGCAAAGCCCGCGGGGCTTCTTGCGTTACGCCGCACTTCGCGGAAGCGCTTGTCGCGGCCCCGTCAGTCCGGGGCCGCGTCGGTTTCGCCGCCGGCGGGCGTCAGCATCGCCCGGATGGCCGACGCGGGCGCGCCGTGACGGACCCACCCCCCCCAGCCCGCGGCCGGGCCCGTGGTCGAAAAGG
>CAZNSL010000972.1:0-2602 GCA_964574975.1 uncultured Alcaligenaceae bacterium
CGTCGCGGAGAACGAGAACGGCGCCGCCCAGGAATTCTCGACCAAGGACAACGCCTACACCTTCGGCGGGCCGCTCCTGCGCGACCGGGCGTGGTTCTTCGGCAGCTACCGGTACACCAACCGCAGCGACGACGTCGCGGCCCTCGACACCAACGAGTTCCTGCGCACGACCGACAACACCCAGCACCAGGGCTTCGCCAAGGGCAGCTGGGCGATCTCGGCCGACGACCTGATCAGCTTCACCTACCTCAGCGACCCGACCGAGATCACCGGCCGCCGCGACCGCAACATCACCAACGCCCGCGACCGCGCCCGTGAGCAGGGCGGCCATCGCTACCTCGGCAACTACACCCGCGTGTGGGGCAACACGTTGCTCGAGGTGATGGCCAACCGGCACAACGGAGAGGTCACCGACCTGTCGGCGATCCGTGAGTCTCGTGTCGACGTCCTGTTCCGCGGCGGCGATGCCCGCACCCTGTTCGACGAGCAGGCCGGCGGCTTCGGCCGCGATCTGGTCGATCAGCGCGACAACAGCGCGGTGCGGGCCACGCTGCAGCGCCAGTTCGGCTCGCATGCCGTCAAGGTCGGCGCCGGCTGGGAGAACCCGAAGAACTTCCGCGACACCATCTACGTGGACGGCGAAGGGCTCTACAACCTGGCGCCCCGTTACAACGGCCAGAACATCACGGCCGCCGACATCGCCGGGAGCGGCTGGTCGAATCTCCAGTTCGACGTCACCACGACGAGCGATTTCCAGGGCTTCATCTCCGCCATCGACCGCCGTGCCGATCGCGCGCGCTTCTACGCCGCCTACGACGTGAATGGCGACGGCACCATCACGCCGGCGGAACTCGGCGCGACGATGACCTTCAACGGTCGCTACGACCGCGACTTCCAGTCGGCCCTGGGGCCGCAGGAGACCGAGTCGCGCGGCCTGATGTTCTTCGTCCAGGACGCGTGGACGTTCAACCGCCTGACGCTGAATCTCGGCGTGCGCACCGAGCAGTGGCGCCACTACGCGACGACCGGTGACGAGATCTACACGTTCGACTGGGCGTTCGCGCCGCGGTTGAGCGCCGTCTACGACCTGTTCGGCGACGGACGGCACAAGGCCTCGGCGTACTACGGCCGCTACTACGACCCGATCCGCAACGACATGACCAACTTCGCCGGCACCCTGACCGGTTCGATCCTCGAGGAACAGGTGTACGCCCTCGGCGAGTACGTCACCTACCGCACCCGCGGCGGCCCGACGGTGCAGGACGCGTTCTTCTCGCCGACGACCAAGACGCCGTACACCGACGAACTGCAGTTCGGCTACACCGTGCAGGTCGGCAACGACATCACGCTCGATGCCACCTATTTCAATCGCCGCACCCGCAACATCTTCGAGGACTACGACCTGCATCTTTACGGCGACCCCGAAGGCTACGCCAGCCTGAGCGGCGTCCCGGGCGACCCGAACGCCCCGGACTCGCTGTTCCTCGGCTACGACTACTTCGGCTACGACGAAAACCCCGGCTCGAACTTCGTCCTCGGCACGCTGGCTGGCGGCAAGCGCAACTTCCAGGGTCTCGAGTTCGTGTTCCGGAAGCGCTTCTCGAACAACTGGCAGGTGCTCTCGTCCTACAACTGGAACGACGCCAAGGGCAATTCCAACTCCGACGGCAACGCCGACTTCCAGGGAGACGTGCTGTTCCTGGATCCGCGGGCACCGAATCAGTACGGCACTCAGCCGGGGCTGATCCGGCACGTCGCCAAGGGCGCCGGCTCCTACACCTTCCCCTTCGGCCTGCAGCTCGGCGCGACGGCGACGTGGAACTCGGGCACCGTGGCCAGCCGCACGTTCCTGTCGTCGAGCCGCAACCTGCCACTGCGGGTGCCGGCCTCGGACGCCTACCTGTTCGGAGGGATCACGGATCGCTGGCTGGCGCCGGACTCGGTCGGATCGCTCACCAACCCCTCATGGGGCCAGCTCGATCTGCGCGTGCAATACGTCCGCAACATCCGCCAGGCGGCAGCCGAGGTGTTCGTCGACCTCTTCAACGTGCTCGACAACCAGGGCGCGGTGCGCAACCAGGACCTGGTGGCCGGGCAGGGCGGAATCGCCTTCGGTCAAGGCCTGCAGTGGGTGCAGCCGCGCCGGGCGTTCCTCGGCGCGCGCGTGCGGTTCTGATGCCACTGACGTCCCGCCGTCGTGAGTAGCGCTCGGCTCCAGGAGGCCGGTTCGGCCAGGCGTTGCTACGCTCGCGGCGGCGGCGGACACGTCGCTCGCTGGCTACGGCAACAACCTTCGCAGACGCTCGATCGTGCGCGGCCGAGCCATCCGCGGTCCGGAGCGGCTCGCCAACCGGATGCCGCTTGCGGAGCGAGCGGTGGGCGCAGGGTGAAACGAGCGTTTGGCGAAGGTTGGCGGAGAGGGTGGGATTCGTGCCGAGTCACGACGGCCGCAGGCCGTCGTGCGGATGCCTGAAGAGCAGCCTCTCCGGCCATCGAGCGAGCGTAGTGAGTGAGATGGCGGAGAGGGTGGGATTCGGACCCGATCACCTCCTTTGGATTCTGTAACTTACACAAACCACGTTGCCGCCATTGCCATAGCTGC
>CAZNSL010000973.1:0-2600 GCA_964574975.1 uncultured Alcaligenaceae bacterium
TGCAGCGGCTGGTAGTTATCGTCCTCCGGGTCGTCTTCAACGACGGTGACGACACGGTTCGGCGCGACGAAACGGGCGAGATCGTCAACGTGGCCGTGAGTGTCGTCGCCGGCGATGCCCCGGTTTAGCCAGAGGACCTTACTCACGCCCAGGTTATTGCAGAGCACCCGTTCGAGTTCGGCTTGCGTCAGGCCGGGGTTGCGCGCCTGGATCGGGCTGAGCAGGCACTCCTCGGTCGTGAGGAGCAGCCCCTGGCCGTTCACGTCGATCGAGCCGCCTTCGAGGACGACGCGACGGCCAGAGACCGTCGGCTGGTGGATCGTCTTGCCGAGAATCCTGGCGATCTGCTGACTCACCGCGTCGTCGCGCTGCCAGTTCGAGTACTTCGCCCAGCCGTTGAAGTGCCAGTCGGTCAGCGCCACTTCGCCAGCGGCATCGACCACGAACGTCGGGCAGTAGTCGCGGGTCCAGACGCGGTCGGTCGGGATGTGGTGGAACTCGACCCGGCCGAGGTTGACGCCGGCCTTGCGCAACACCTTCTTGGCGCGGGCCTCCATCTTGCTGTCGGCGACGAGGACGCACACCGTTTCGTGGTCGGCGAGTCGACGCACGATCTCGGCGTAGACCCAAGGGATGGCAGAGAACTTGCCGGGCCAGTCGGCGGCGTGGTGCGGCCAGGCGACCCAGGTCGCGCGGTGTGGCTCCCACTCGGCGGGCATGCGGACGTTGGGCGATGCGGGTCCGGTCACGATGGGTCAAATCCTGTTCGGGTCGGTGTTGTCGCGAGGCCGTCGGTATCTTACGATGACGCCCGTCCGCGGGCAGCGTGCCCGCCGCTAGAGGAACCGAGCCGGTGCCGCCGTCCGCCGACTTCCGACCGCTGTTCGGGCTGGCCAACCCGCACGTTCAGACGGTCCTGGCCGTGTATTGCAAGAGCAAGGCATTTCCCTATCCCGTCGTCCGACGCCGCGTGCGCCTGGCCGACGGCGACCAACTCGTCCTGCACGACACGCAGCCTGCGACGTGGCAAGCGACCGACCCGTTGGCCGTCGTCGTCCACGGGTTGAGCGGCAGCCACCGCTCGGGAGCGATCGTGCGAATGGCGCGGGGTTTAGTACGGCGCGGCGTACGCGCCGTGCGAATTGACTTGCGAGGCACCGGAGCAGGCATCCGGCTGGCTCGCGGTTCGTACAACGCTGGCTGCTCCGACGACTTGCGGGCGGCCGTTGAGTCCATGCACCGCCTCGCGCCGCACGCGCCGGTTTGGCTGGCCGGCGTATCGCTGGGCGCGAACGTCATCTTGAAGCTTGCCGGCGAAGCGGCCAAACGGCAGGTGCCCAACCTGGCACGTGTCGCGGTCGTCGCGCCGCCGGTCGATCTCGACGCTTGCGTCGAACTGCTCGAACACCCGCGCAACCGGTTCTACGAGAAGCATTTCCTGGGCGAATTGCTGCGTGAGGCACGGGTTCGCAGCCGCTGCTTTCCCGACCCACCTCTGCCGGTGTTTCCGAACCCGCTGTCGTTACGCCACTTCGACGACCTGCACACTGCCCCGCGCGCCGGCTACCGCGACGCTGCCGACTATTACGCCCGTGCCTCATCCAACCAGTTCGTCCCACACATCGCCGTCCCGACGTTGATCCTGGCAGCCAAGGACGACCCGTTCGTAGACTGTCGCCCGATCGAGCGACTGGCGGCTCCGGCCTGCGTGGACGTTTGCATCACTGCCCGCGGCGGGCACGTCGGATACCTCGGGGCCGATGGATCGGGCGGCATTTGTTGGAGCGAAGAGGCCATCGTCGACTGGCTCACCGAATCGGCATGACCGGTCAATCCGCCGCCCGCCGCTTTACCCGACCCGTTTCGTGAACTAGGGTTGGGCAAGGATGCCGTCCGTGGCGTTCCATTCACTGTCCCGTCGCGCGGGTTGCCATGCCAGCGTACGCACCGCCTCGATCGAACCTCCGTACCCTCCGGCGGCCGTCGAAGGACGGGGCCGATTTCTCATACGCTCAACTGCTCCTTCAGGAATTGCTCACGACCAGTCTCATTCCGCTCGAGGACTGGGACAAACTCGACGCGGCGACCAAGGCCGCCATCAACGAGTGCCGATCCGAGGACGAACTGCTCCAGCGGCTCGGCGTGGCCGAGTTGCTCAACGGCTACCAGGTTTCGCGGTTGCGGGCCGGAAAGAGCTTCGGCCTGGTCCTCGGCAACTACCGCGTACTCGAGCGGCTCGGTGCCGGCGGCATGGGCGTCATCTTCCTGGCCGAACACTGTCGCATGCGCAAGCGGGTGGCCGTCAAGACGCTGAGCTTTTCCGTCGATATGGACCCGCGGCTGTTGTCGCGCTTCTACGCTGAAATGCGAGCGGTTGGCCAGCTCAACCACCCGAATATCGTTTCCGCGGTGGACGCCGGCGAGGTCCGCAGCCTCGACCCGGACGCGCCGGTGCTGCACTACTTCGTGATGGAATACCTCGCGGGGCAGGACCTCGAGTCTCTCGTTCAGTCGGAGGGGGCGCTGGAGCCATCGCGGGCGGGCCGCATCGCGCACCACATCGCCGACGCCCTCGTCGAGGCCCATCGCCGGGGGTTGGT
>CAZNSL010000974.1:0-2121 GCA_964574975.1 uncultured Alcaligenaceae bacterium
CTTCGGCGACGTGAAGAAGCTGATCACGCAGACGCTCGACCCGATGCTGTCGGCGTACTTCCGCGACGTGGCCCACAAGAAGACGATGCTGCAACTGTTGCAGGACCGCGACGACATCCAGCGCGAGGGCCGCGATGCGCTGGGGACGAAGTTCCGCCAGTTCGACATCGAGTGCGTGGACGTGTTGATCGGCAAGCCGCAAACGACCGAGGCCGACAACAAGATCGAGACGCTCCTGGAGCAGTTGCGCCTGCGGCAGCTCTCCATCGAACAGATCGAGACCTACGAGCACCAGCGGGCGGCGGCCGACAAGTTGAAGTCGCTGCAAGAGGCGCAGGCAATCGCCAACATGCAGACGGAGCTGACGAACTCGCAGGTGACGGTGCGCATCGCCGAGAACAAGGGCGAGGCCGACCTGGCGCGAGCGCGCAAGGCGGCCGAGCAATTGGTCGTGACCGCCCAGGCCGAGAGCCAGCAGAAGGTGCTGGCCGGCCGCGGCGAAGGTGCCCGGCAGTTGCAGGTCGGATTGTCGGAAGCGGCGGTGCTATTGCGGAAGGTCGGCAGCTACGGCGACCCGCGGCTGTACGCTCTGACGCTGGCCGCCGAGAACCTGGCCAAGAGCCAGCAACCGCTGGTGCCGGAGCGCATGTTCGTCGCCGGCGGCGGCGGCGAGCCGGGAGCGTCCGCGGCCGGAGGCACGGGCCTCTTGGGCACACTGATTAGCTTGCTCGTCGCAGAGAAGAGCGGCTTCCAGTTGACGGAGACGAACGGCCACGGCATGGGCACGCTCCAGGAATTCGCCGACCGGATGACGAAGGACGCGATGGCGTCGATGCAGCAAGCGGCGCTGGCCCAGCGGGCCGACGGCACCGTGCTGACACCGGCGACGGAAGCGGTCGAGAAAGCGTAACGACGACGCGAGTGCGGCCGTCGGCGCTGGGCCGGCGGCCGCTCAGTTGCGGGGGCGTCGATCGACATAACGAACGTGGAGGACGACGACCGTTCCCTGAAAGCGCTCGATTCGGTAGAGGACGCTCAACGGCAACTCGAACATGATCCGTGCGTCGTGCGGCGGTCTCGATTCGCCCTGCGTGTACGGGGCAATGGCCAACCGGTCCTCGATTCGGGTAACGGTGCGAGCGATTCGCCAACGCGCCCCCTCGTCGAGTCGTCGCCGGATCGCCCGTAGCTCGTCGCGGGCTTCGTCGAGTCAGGCAATGTCGTAGATCACAGCCCCTCCAGGGACTGGATCACTTCGGCCGTCGTATAACGCGGCCCCTTCGACTCGATCCTCCGCTTGATCTCTTCGTCGCTAATCTCTGGGCCTAAGTCCGCGACATCCGCCGGGTTGATCCGCGGTGTGAACAGGCCGACGACGTTGCCGGCGGAATCGTACACCTCAACCGTTTCCATCGACTTGCGCGCCATCGCAATCAGAGCGTCGTCCAACACGATTCGGTTCACGACATTTCTCCCGCCCGGTGCAAGACGATAGGCGACGTCGCGATTATACCGCCGCGCTCGCAGCCGCGTCCACGCCCTGGCCGCAGCGCCCTTGAACCGCCCGGACTCCGCGGCGAGAATGGCCACCGTGCGAGCCGACGACGGTGGCGGCAGACGAGCCGTCGCACGAGGGTGCCCCTTCGGAGGAGACTATGGAGTATCGGCAGTTGGGCCGTTCGGGCCTCATGGTGCCCGCGCTGACGTTCGGCACCGGCACGTTCGGCGGCATCGAGTCGTTCCAGGCGTGGGGCGATACCGACGCCAAGGGCGCGACCCGCCTCGTCGACATTTGCCTCGATGCCGGCCTCAACATGTTCGACTCGGCCGACATCTACTCCAACGGTCTCGCGGAGGAGGTACTCGGCGCGGCGATCGCGGGCCGCCGCGACAAGGTGCTGATCTCGACCAAGGCGACCTTCCGCTTCGGTTCTGGGCCAAACGATGTCGGCTCATCGCGGTTTCACCTGGTCCGCTCGTGCGAGGCGGCGCTGAAGCGACTGGGCACCGACCGCATCGACCTGTACCAGATGCACGGCTTCGACGCGCTGACGCCGGTGGAAGAGACGTTGGCCGCCCTCGACGACCTGGTGCGAGCGGGCAAGGTCCTGTACATCGGCT
>CAZNSL010000974.1:2131-2600 GCA_964574975.1 uncultured Alcaligenaceae bacterium
GTTCGAACTTCTCCGGCTGGCACCTGATGAAGTCGCTGGCCGCGTCCGATCGTTACGGCTGGGCGCGGTACGTGGCGCATCAGGCGTACTACTCGTTGATCGGCCGCGACTACGAATGGGAGCTGATGCCCCTGGGGCTGGACCAGGGCGTCGGCTGCGCGGTGTGGAGTCCGCTCGGCTGGGGCCGACTGACGGGCAAGATCCGCCGCGGCCAACCGCTACCGGCCGTCAGTCGGCGACACAGCAAGGTCAGCAACGACTACGGGCCGCCGGTCGCCGACGACTATCTGTACGCGGTCGTGGATGCCCTCGACGCCGTGGCCGCCGAGGCCGGTAAGACAGTCCCACAGGTGGCAATCAACTGGCTGCTCCAACGGCCGACAGTAGCGACGGTGATCGTCGGCGCGCGCGACGAGAAGCAGTTGCGCGACAACCTCGGCGCGGTCGGCTGGAGCCTGTCGCCGGAGCA
>CAZNSL010000975.1:0-2599 GCA_964574975.1 uncultured Alcaligenaceae bacterium
GGTTCTCCCCGGGTGTGGCGCCGGGGGGGGGGGTTTGGGGGGGTTTTTCCGGTTGGGTTGGTGGCCGCTACCCCGGGTGTTTAACCCCCCACGGCTCGCCTTACTCCGCCTTCTCCCGGTATACCCACTCCCCGTCCACCATCACCGCCAGCACGCGCGTCGATAGCGCGAACGGCGGGCCGGACAGCACCACCAGGTCCGCGTCTTTGCCGGCCGCCAGCGTCCCGACCGTCTCCAGGCCGAGGAACTTCGCCGGCCCGCTGGTCAGCCCGCGCAGGGCGTCGTCGGTCCCGAGACCGTGCCGCACCGCGTAGCCGACGGCCGTCGGTAGCACCTTCGCGCCCGTCGTCGCCTGCGACTCGAAGCCGAACGGCACGCCTCGCACGGCCAGGGCCAGCGGCAAGTTCACCTCGTTGCGCTCGACGGTGCGGACGAACGGCGCGGCGGCCGCGACCGACACGTTCTTCGCTGCCAGCAGGTCGAGGACGCGGAAGCCGTCGTCGGCACCGATCAGCACCGTCGTCAGGTGGTACTCATCGCGGAAGATGGTCACGGCCAGCCGGATGGCGTCCTCGCGGCGGGCCTCGACGAGCGCCGGAATCGTGCCGGCGAACAGCGCCCGGAACGGCTCCAGCGATTCGACTGTCTGCGGCTTGGTCGGAGCTTTCGGCTCCAGCGGGCCTTTCGGTTCCTCTTTCTTCTCGTCCTTCTTCTCGTCTTTCTTCTCGTCCTTCTTCTCGTCTTTCTTCTCGTCCTTCTTCTCGTCCTTCTTGGGTTCGGCGGTCTTCGGCTTCGCCGCGTCGTATTCCTTCTTCTTGCGCTCGTACTCCGGCAGTTCGGCCTCGTACTTCGTCCAGCGGTCGTGGTACGCCTTAGCGGCCTTGAGCTGGTCGCGGACCTGCGGCCCGGTCGTCGTCAGGTTGCCGCGAACGGCGAAGCGGATCGCCACCGGGTCCTTGAGGGGCCTCGGCGTCTCGCCCATCTTGAACGCCAGTACCGGCCCCGGCTGCGTACCGCCGGCCGACAATAGCGCCGTGGTCACGCCGCCCTGCCTGGCGACCGCTACCTGCGGATCGCTGGCCACGAGCTTGTCGCCGAGCTTCGCTGAGATCGCGGCGGACGTCAGCGGCCCGCCGAGGCCAAGGCCGTTCGCCAAATCGAGGAAGCCGGGCACGACGTAGGAGGTGGACGGGAACTTCACCTCGTCGGCGTCGGCCGGCAGCGACGTGCCGGTGCCGACACCGCGAATCGTCTTCCCTTCGACCAGGATCGACGCATTGCTGAGCGGCTCGCCGGTGCCGGTGACGACCCGGCCGCCGCGGACGACGGTGGCTTTCACCTTCGCCGCGGACTCGTAGGCGGGCTTGCCTTCGACGTACACGGCCTTGACGCGGGTGTGCAGCGCGAACGGCTCGCCGGTCAGCACCACGAAGTCGGCGTCCTTGCCCGGCGCGAGCGAGCCGACGCGATCGGCTACGCCGAGCATCGCCGCCGGGTTCGACGTGATCATCGCCAACGCCTCGGCCGGTGAGGCGTGCGTCGTGAACAGGCCGGCGAGGTACAGCAACTCCTTGAGGTCGGCATCGGCCTGCGGCTTCAGCGCGACCCGCAGGCCGGCGGCGCGCAGGTCGCGGGCCAACTCGGGCGGCGACATCGCGGCCGGCTCGCCCTCCGGCGGCACCGGCACGTTGGCGACCGCCCCCGGCCGCACGCCCGGATGCACGATCACGCCGGCGACGCGCTTGGCCCACCCCTTGAGCTTGTCGCGGTACGGCGTCAGGTTCTCCGGCTCGACGAGGATGAGCTTCAGGTCGAACTCGTCGGCGAGCGTCAGGGCGGCCCGCAGGTCCGACGGGTTGGGAGCGCTGACGCGCAGCGGCTTGGCCGCGGTGCCGGCCCCGGCGATGGCCTTGAGGAACGGGTCGTTCTGGGCACCGGCGCGGGCGGCCTGGAACGCGGCCCGCAGCGTAGCGACGGCCTCGGCGAGCGTACCGGCCGGCTGCGGCCGCGTCGGCAACAGCGGCTTCTCGACCGACATCGCCCCGACCGGCGGTTCGTAAATCTTCGGTGCGTCCTTGAACCCGGTGCCGAGCAGGACGCGCAGGCTCTCCTCCTCGCGGACGATGCGCGGCAGCGGATCGCCGGCGAGCTTGACGACCGAGCCGTGACCGGGCAACAGCCGCTTCTGGCCGGGGGAGATTTGCACGGTCGTGACGCCGCCAGCGAGGACCGCGGAATGGTCGGCGTAGGGGTCGAAACCATCGGCGGCGCGGTACTGCGGCGTCATCGCGTGCAGGTCGTCGCGGCCGCGCTCGGCCAGCGACGTTTCGGCGACCACGAGGCCGGGGATGACGACCGCGTCGCCGAGATCGTGGACGACGGCATCGGCTGGCACCTTGACAGTCTCGCGCGGCCCGGCTTCGACGACCTTGCCATCGCGGACCAGGAGGGTGGCGCGGGCGACCGACTCGCCCGTGCCGGTCCACAGCCGGCCGACGCGGTAGGCGTGCGTCTCGGCAGCCAGCGCCGGCGTCGCGGCGAATACCGTCAGCGCGATCGTGCGTGCGAAGTTAGTCACGTTGCATCTCCTCGTTCCCAG
>CAZNSL010000976.1:0-2599 GCA_964574975.1 uncultured Alcaligenaceae bacterium
CATGGCCGGCCGCATGAAGTTCACGCAGCCCGGCAAGCCGGGTGCCACGGTCGTCAACGAAGGCGACATCACGATCAAGGATGCCGGCATCGCGGCCTTCGTGGCCCCCGGCGTCGCCAACCGCGGCACGATCACGGCCAATCTCGGCACGGTATCGCTCGCGGCCGGCAACACCTTCACGATCGATCTCTACGGCGACGGCCTCGTCAGGCTCGCGGTCACCGATCCGGTGACGGTGGCGGCGCTCGGCGAGGGCCAGGCGCTGGTGCAGAACTCCGGCGTGATCAAGGCCGACGGCGGCAAGGTGCTGATCACGGCCAACGCGGCCAAGGGCGTCGTCGACAACGTCATCAACATGACGGGCGTCGTGCAGGCGCGGCGCGTCACGCAGCAGGCCGACGGCACGATCATCCTCGACGGCGGCGAGAACGGCACGGTCAACGTCGCCGGCACGCTCGACGCCGCGGCGCCGAACGCCGGCGTCGACGCCGGCAAGATCACGGTCACCGGCGAGAAGGTGCGCATCGCGAGCACCGCGCAGATCAAGGCCACCGCGCAAGAGGGCAAGGGCGGCACGATCAAGATCGGCGGCGACTATCAGGGCAAGGGCGAGACGCGCCAGGCCAAGATCGTCACGATCGACGCCGGCGCGCTCATCGACGCCAGCGCCATCGACAAGGGCGACGGCGGCATGGTCGTCGTCTGGTCCACCGACACGACCACGTTCAACGGCATCATCAACGCCAAGGGCGGCCAGTATGCCGGCAATGGCGGCCAGGTGGAGACGTCGGGCCACTACCTCGGCATCGGCAGCTCGGCCGTCGTCGATCTTGCCGCACCGGCCGGTAATGTCGGCACATGGCTGCTCGATCCAGTAACGATCAACGTCGTGAATGGCGGAGCGGATGCTACCGTGGCTGCCTGTTTGGCCCAGGCGGCGACCTGTAACATCGACGCTAGCGTGATTCAGACCGCGCTGGGTTCGGCCAACGTCACTTTAACGGCGTCGGGTGCAATCAATATCAATGAGTCGATTACCTGGGCCAATGGCAACGATTTGACGCTCAACGCGCCGACAGTAAGCATCAATTCGGCGATCACGGGCTCACACAATAATTCTACACTTGTATTCGGTACCAGCGTCACGACCGTAAATCTGGCGGCGCCGCTGACGATCGGCAACGCCGCGAACGACATTGTCGTGAGCAGTGCCGTACTCACGTTGGTCAACGTGCAGAACAACACGGCGAGCATTCAGCAGGCGGTCAATATCGTCAACGCTGGCGGCACGGTAAACGTTGCAGCCGGCACCTATGCCCAGAGCTTTACGATTGACAAAGACCTCACGCTGCTCGGCAGCCCGACCACGGCGGCGACGCTGCCCACCGATCAGCATCCGTGGGGCACGGCGAGCAATACGCCGCAGCCCGGCGCCGATGCGGGCGCGCCGGTCATCCAGGGCACCATCACCGTCGACCCGACCGCGTCCGGCGGCACCAACATCGTGATTCGCGGCTTCGTGCTTCAGGGCGGCGCCGCCGAGGCGATCACCTCGTCGTCGGGTGGCGGTCAGACCCCGGTTTCGGGCAGCTCGATCGACATCTCGCGTAACACCATCACCGGCGGCTCGCCGCAGATGGTGTACCTGCACCGCTTCGCCGACATCAATTTCGACTTCAACCTCGTCACCGGCGCGACCGGCCGGGTGGTTCAGGTCGCCGACGCGGTCAACGTCAACGTCCGCCGCAACGCGGTGCTCGGCACGACCGGCACGACCGCGCCGGGCAACGACGACATCGCGTTCCAGCTTCTGGGCGTGTCCGGAGCGATCAATTTCTTCGCCAATATCGTCGACGGCAATCACGAGACCGGCGCGGGCGGCCAGCCCGGCCTCGCCACCGGCCTCGAGATCGGCGGCAAGAACGGCTCCACGACGATCGTCAAGATCTGGAACAACTATTTCGACGGGCTCGGCGACGACGCCATCCGCTTCGTCGACGGCACCTACACCGCCACGATCTACCAGAACTTCATCGGCGCCGGCGCCCCGCGCACCGATATCCTCACGGTCGCGGGCGAGACGCTCGGCACGTCGATCACCCAGCACGCGGTGCAGGGCAACGGCATCTTCGTTTCGAGCAATGCCGCCGGCACGTTCGACATCAAGCTGAACTCGATCGTCATCGAAACGCCGGGAACCGGCAACAAGTACAACATCAACTTCGCATCCAACACCGGCACGCTCACCGAAGCGTACAACTGGTACGGAACGGCCACCCCGGTGGCCGGAACGCATATCAACCTCGGCACCTGGACGTTCACGAACCCGCTGCCGAACGGGACCGACGGCAACTGCGTGAATACCTGCGCGGTTGATACGCCGTACGAATCTTTCGCATTCCAGCAGGCTGCGGCGACGCCGACTCCGACGCCGACGCCAACTCCCACGCCGACGCCGACGCCCACCGCGTCGTCCACGCCGTCGCCGTCGAAGTCGCCGACGGCGACGGCCTCGATGACGCCGTCACCGACCCCGACGCCGACACCCACGCCGACGCCGTCCGCGTCGACGACGCCGTTGCCGTCGCTGTCGTCCACG
>CAZNSL010000977.1:0-2597 GCA_964574975.1 uncultured Alcaligenaceae bacterium
GACCGCTACAGAATCCCCCGGCCGAACTCCAGGATGGAAATCTCGCTGGGGTTGCCGAGGTTCACCGGGTCGTGGAACTCGGTGAACAAGAGCCGGAAAATACCATCGACCAGGTCGTCAACGTAGCAGAACGACCGCGTCTGTGAACCGTCGCCGTAGACGGTCATCGGCTCGCCGCGCAACGCTTGCCCCATGAAGTTCGGCAGCACACGGCCGTCGTCGAGTCGCATGCGTGGCCCGTAGGTGTTGAAGATGCGAACGATATGCGTGTTCACCTGGTGGTAGCGGTGGTACGCCATGACGATGGCTTCGCTGAACCGCTTCGCCTCGTCGTAGCAGCCCCGGACGCCGACGCAGTTGACGTTGCCCCAATACTCCTCGCGTTGCGGATGCTGCTCCGGGTCGCCGTACACCTCGCTGGTGCTGGCCATCAAGTAGCGGGCGTCTTTCGCCTTCGCCAGCCCCAGCGTGTTGTGCGTACCGAGCGACCCGACCTTGAGCGTCGGGATCGGGTACATCAGGTAATCGACTGGGCTGGCCGGGCTGGCGAAGTGCAGCACGTTGTCGACTGTACCGTCTACGTGTAGCGGTTGGGAAACGTCGTGCTCGACGAGGTGGAACTTCGGGTTGCCGCGCAGGTGTTCGATGTTCTGAGGCTGCCCGGTGATGAAATTATCGACGGCAACGACTTCGTGGCCCTCGGCCAGGAACCGCTCGCACAAGTGCGAGCCGATAAAGCCGCCACCGCCGGTAATGACCGTCCGCATGGTCGAATCCTCCCGTTTCAAGTGAAGGGATTGTCGGGATTTGTGGCCGCCGGGGCCAGTGGACCGCCGTTTGCAGTCACCTTCCCTCAAGAAAGTGCTTTCCCCGGCCGGAGCGCCGGGGGTATAATGGACGGGTAAGCCACTGCCGAACTCCGCCGCGTGGCGGGAATTCCGACCGGACCCAGCTTCCCCTCCCGACAGTGCGTCCGTTTTCACGGCGTCCGTCCGTTGGTTTTCGGGAGTGGCTTATGATCGGTTCGACTTGGACCCAGGGCGACACGATGCGACGGACCAGCAAGGTGAAGGAACCCCAGGGTCGCCGCACGCGGAGGGACTCGGCCGACGAGTTCGACTCGCGCCGCGGCCGCCCGGCCGACGAGCGCCGCCAGCCGCCACTCGTCACCGATCTCGACGCCGACGACGGCGAGGATTCCCGCGACCGCGATCACGGTGGGGCCGACGATGCCCTCGGTCTGTACCTGCGGCAGATGGGTTCGATCCCGCTCCTCAACCGCGACCAGGAACTCGTCCAGGCACGTCGCTTAGAGGCAGCCCGCGACCGCTTCCGCCGCGCCGCTTTGGCGAGCGGGTGGATACTTAACAAGGTCGTTCACAACTTCGAGGGCGTCCGCACCGGCAAGTTGGCCATCGACCCGCAGATCGATACGGTCGCCAGCCTGAACCTGTCGCGCGAACAGATTCTCGCCCGCATCCCGGTCAACGTACCGACTCTGAAGCGGGTGGTTGGCCGCTACAGCCGGGAGTTCGCGGCCGTGCAGGTGGCGGAATCGGCCAAGGCCCGCTTCGCCGCCCGGCACAAGCTGTACCGCACCCTCCGCAAGGCCCGCAAGCTGGTCGGTGAGCTGTCGCCGCGCACCGAGAACCTGGAACGCTGGGCCGAAGAATTCGTCGCTCTCGCTGCCCCCGTCCGCGACATGGCCGTCCGTGAGACGGGCCGCAAGTCGAAAGTGCTGCGGTCAGCCTGTCACGACCTGTTGGCGACACCGGCCGAACTCGATCGGCTCGTGCGCTGCATCCAGGCCCGGCAGATCGGCTACCAGAAGGTGCGCAGCGAGTTGGCCGAAGCGAACCTCCGGCTGGTGGTGTCGATCGCCAAGCGCTACCGCAACCGCGGCCTGCCGTTCGCGGACCTCATTCAAGAGGGCAACCGCGGCTTGATGCGGGCCGTGGACAAGTACGAACACCGCCTCGGCTTCAAGTTCGGCACCTATGCGACGTGGTGGATCCGCCAGGGCATCACGCGGGCCTTGGCCGACAACGCTCGTACGGTGCGGGTGCCGTGCCACCAGGTCGGCATGTTGGCGGCCATCGAGCGCGTCCGCGGCGAGCTGGCGGCGGCCACCGGCCGCGAGCCGACGCACCAGGAGATCGGCGACATCCTCGGTCTATCCGCCGAAGATGCGAAGTCGCTGCGGGCGGTCGGCAAGCACCCGGTCAGCCTGCACGAGCCGGTCGGCGGCGAGGGCGAGCGGGCACTCGAGGAGTTCCTGAGCGACGCCGGCGCGGTGAACCCGGGCGAACACGTCGATCAGCACCTGTTGCGCGAGCGGGTGGCCGAGGTGTTGAAATCGCTCGCCCCACGCGAGCGCGAAGTGATTGAGCTGCGCTTCGGCCTGAAGGACGGCACACAGCGAACGCTCGACGAGGTGGCGAAGATATACGGCATCACCCGGGAGCGCATCCGCCAGATCGAGGCCCGCGGTCTGGTGAAGCTGCGCCAGCCGCTACGGAGCAACCGCCTCGCCGGCTTTGCCGACGAGTGAGAAGAAGGAATAGCCACAGATAAACACAGATGAACACGGATGAGAA
>CAZNSL010000978.1:0-2596 GCA_964574975.1 uncultured Alcaligenaceae bacterium
CGATCTTGGCGCCGTCGACGAGGTCGTCGGTCGTGATGCCCCTTGGGCCGGTGCAGGCACCGCACGCCCAGATGCGTCCGCCGTGGGCGACGAAGTCGGCCAGGATCTTGCCCGTCGGGGGGTTGTCGGCGTGGCGGATGCCGTCGGCATACCCGTGGGTCGCCATCCTCACGGCTTCGGAGGTGAGGAAGACGATCGCGTCCTGGTCGGCGGTGGCGGCGACGTTTCCGACGATGAAGGGCAGCGTTGCCTTCTCGGCGTCATCCTCGCCGTGAGTGCCCTGGATGAGGATTGTGCGTGCAGCGGTCATGTCATGTCTCCTTCTTGGCGATCTGGACCACGGTCTGGTCGGCCGTCAAGCCGAGGGTGGGCTCGGGGCCCCCCAACTGGTCGCCTCGCCGGCTGGGCTCGCGGCGTCACTTTCGGTCACTAATGGGATCGGAGCCGCGTCTACACAGTTGACGCACCCGCCGTGTCGGACTCCGTGCGTAGGGCCGGGGCGAGTTCGGCTAGCGTTCGTTGGATTACCCGCGCCAAGGCCGCCGCGAAGCCCAAGCCCGCCAACCCAGCAACGCACAAGCCGCCCAGGCCCAGGCTGCTGCGCGATCCCGCCAGGACGAGGGCCGCCACGCCCAGAAACGGCACCGCCGCCGCCAGTACCAGGAACGGCCAGACCCAGCCCGCGATGCGCGCCAGGTCGGTCACATCGTCGGCGGTCATCTCGCCCGGCTGCACGAACGCCGGGTACACCGCGCGGACGGCCAGCGCCGTGCCCGTGAAGAACGGGTACGCCGCCACGATCATGCCACACACCGTCAGCGACGCCACGAAATGGACGACGACCACGCGCACGTCCGTGGCCGGCATCGGCACGAGCCACGTCAGTGCAAACGGGTAGGCCGCCCCGGCGATCAGCCACAGCGTCACGCTAATGACCACGCCCTTCACGCCGAGTCGCAGCGCGCCGCGACGCAGCGTACGCATCTCGGCGGCCGGCAACCGCTCGCCGGCGCGGAGCTTGGCCAGCCCGCGCGCCGCCGCCCGTGCCGACCAGACGAACAGGAACAGGCCCACCGGGAAACAAATGGCGTTGATCGTCCGTTGCACGCTCTCGAAGGCATCGGACAAACCCGGCGTCGCCAACTTGTCGATCACCTCGGCGCGGTTGTAGGCGTAATTGAACGCGCCGGCGACCGCGTTCGGGATCAGGCCAACGAAGAACATGCATACGGGCAGGTGCCGCCGCACCGCGTGGACCCAAGATCCCGGCGGCGGTTCGACGAGCGCTTCCGCGGCAGGGTGGACGCACAACTCCAGCCGGCGGGCAAACGCGGCAGCGTCGGGGTAACGGTCGGTCGGGTTCGGCGACATCGCCCGCCGCAGGGCCGCGACCAGGCCCGGAGGCGTGTCGGGTGGTAGGTCGATCAGCGCCGCGTCGGGCACGCCAAGCCGGCGGTTGGCGAGCAGACTCGCCAACGCTCCCGTGATCGTTTCAGGCCGCTTGTCGTCGAAGGGCCGCCGGCCGGTCAGCAACTCCCAGAGCGTTACGGCCAGCGAGAACTGGTCGGCACGGCCGTCGAGATCGCCGGCCGTGCGGTCGTTAGTCGGGTCGTATGCCTCCAGTTGTTCCGGCGACATGTAGATGAGGCTGCCGCCGAAGAACGCGGCCGGGCTGGCCCCGTCGAGCTTCGAGCAGTAGCCGACGTTGAAGTCGGCCAGGCGCGGCGAGCCGTCGGAGCCGAGCAAGACGTTTGCCGGCTTGATGTCGCGGTGCAGGACGCCCTTGCTGTGAGCGTAGTGCAGCGCCTCGCCGAGTCGCGCGCCGAGCCACGCCACGGTCTGCGGCCACGTCATCCGGGCGATTCGGTGGCGCAACGGCGCGTCGGGTGCCACTTCGCCGCGGGCGTCGAGCGCCTTGTCGACGGCCTCCAACAACGTCTTGCCGGAGCAGCCGGACACAGGAACCCTTTTGACGTGAGCGATAACCGTGTGCAGCGTGCCGCCGGGCAGGTACGGCATGTACAGGAGCCGCACGTCCGTCCCCGGCAGGCGGCGCTGGTCGTAGACGCGGACGATGTGCGGATGGTCGAGTTGGGCGAGCGTCTGCGGCTCCACACCGCGGTCGGCGCTGACCTTCAAGGCGACGAGCCGCTGGAGCGACCGCTGCCGGGCGAGGAAGACCTTGGCGAACGCTCCCTCGCCAAGCAACGTAAGCAGGTCGAAGTCCTCGACCCGCTCGCCCGGCTCGAACGCCACCTTGTACGCGCCGGCGCGGACGGTCGCCGAGCCGCGCTCCTCCGGCTCGCCGACCAGGCGGGCCAGTTCCCGCGCCCGGTGGGGAAAGCGGGCCGCGTACTCGCCGAGGCCGACCGCGTGGCCCGCCTGCTTGCGGAGGTGGAACTCCTCGTAGATCAGGTCGCAGGGCACGTCGCCCACGAGGTTGCGGAACTCGCCGACGTACGATTCGATCTGCCGCACGCTGACGCCGCGGGCGATCCGCTGTTCGAGGTCGGCCTTGATCAATTCGACGAGGACCAGCCGGCGCAGCGCCGCCGTGCCTTCGGGGAGGAATTGCGCCAGGTCCGGCGCGCCGTGT
>CAZNSL010000979.1:0-2590 GCA_964574975.1 uncultured Alcaligenaceae bacterium
ACCGGGGGATAACCGATGTCCAATCTCATCGTCTCCGTCTCCGGCGTGCGCGGCATCATCGGCGACGGGCTGACGCCGGAAGTCGCGGCTCGCTTCGCCGCGGCGCTCGGCACCTACCTCGGTGGCGGCCGTGTCGTGCTGAGCCGCGACAGTCGGCCCAGCGGCGTCATGCTCCGCCACGCCGTTCTCGCCGGCTTCGCCAGTGCCGGCTGCGATGTGCTCGACATCGGCATTGCGCCGACGCCGACCGTCGGCGTCGCGGTGCGCGAGTTCGGCGCAGCCGGCGGCTTGCAGATCACCGCGAGCCACAACCCCGCGCCGTGGAACGGCCTGAAGCTCTTCGGCCGCGACGGGGCCGTGCTGCCGGCCGCCGACGGCGAGCGCGTCAAGGCGCTTTACGATTCGGGCGCGTTGCGTCGCGCCGCCTGGGACGGCATCGGCCGCGACCGCGGCGAGGCCGGCGCGGGCCGGGCGCACCTCGATGGCGTACTGACCCTCGTCGATGTCGGCCGCCTCCGCGCCCACAACGCATCGGTGCTGCTGGATGCGAACGGCGGGGCCGGCGGGCCGCTTGGCGTTGCGCTCCTCGAAGCGCTCGGCTGCGCTGTGACGCCGCTGGCGTGCGAACCCGACGGCCACTTCCGCCACGAGGCCGAGCCGGTGCCGGCGCACTTGACTGGCGTCGAAGCCGCGGTGCGGGCGGTGCCCGGCGCGTTCGGAGCCGTCCTCGACCCGGACGCCGATCGGCTTGCCCTGATCGACGAACGCGGCCGTTGCCTCAGCGAAGAACTGACGCTCGCCCTTGCGGTGCAGTACCGGCTGATGCACGCGCGCGGGCCGGTGGTGGTCAACATGTCGAGTTCGCGGGTGACGGCCGATCTGGCCGAGCGGGCCGGCGTGCCGTGTTACCGCAGTGCCGTCGGCGAGGCGAACGTCGTGGCGCGGATGCGCGAGGTCGGGGCGCTCATCGGCGGCGAGGGCAATGGCGGCGTGATCGACCCGCGCGTCGGGTGGGTGCGCGATCCGTTCGTCGGACTGGCCCTGATCCTGAGCCTGATGGCCGAGACGGGCCGGACGCTCGGCGAGCTGGCCGACGCGCTGCCGGCGTACCGCATCCACAAGGACAAGGTCGCGGTGCCGCGAGAACGGCTGGCGGCGGCGCTCGACGCCCTGGCGGCGCGGTGGCCGGACGCGGCCGCCGACCGCACCGACGGCCTGCGGCTCGACTGGCCGGATCGTTGGTTGCACGTCCGTGGCAGCAACACCGAGCCTGTCGTGCGCGCCATTGCCGAAGCGCCGACGGCGTTGGCGGCTCAGGAGTTATGCCGCCTCGCCGGGGAGGTGCTGCACGCGGCGTGAACGGGATTCGTCTTTCGTTGCACGATTTCGGGGACACCCCCCGTGAAACGAATATTCGTTTCATGAAACGAATGCAACGAATCGCGGCCGGTCAATCGGCGAACGGGGCCAGCGCCTTGGCGAAGGCGTGGACGTCCGGGTAGCGCTCCTCCGGCCGGCGGGCCAGTGCCCGATGGATGGCCGCAGACACACCGGCCGGCACGTCCGGTCGGCGTTCGCAGAGCGGCACCGGTTCGTCGTTCAGCACTCGCAACATGACCCGCACGAAGTCGCCGCTCGGGTCGTACACCGGCCGGCCGGTCAGCAGGAAGTACAGGGTCGCGGCGGCCGAGTACTGGTCGGCCGGCGGCTTGGCGTCGCGGAAGCTCGTGAACTGCTCCGGGGCCATGTACAAGGGCGTGCCGCCGGAGTCGCCGGCCAGCGTCAGCCCGCTGAGCTGCGACGCCTGGTAGGTCTTGGCCAGCCCGAAGTCGGTCAGCTTCACGACCGGGCCGGCCGGCCCTGGCGCGAGCAGGACGTTGTGCGGCTTGATGTCGCGGTGGACGAACCCCTTGGCGTGGGCGTAGGTCAATGCATCGAGCAGTTGCCGGGCCAGCCGGCACGCCGCCCCGACGGCGAACGGCCCCTCCTCCTTGACGTGCCGCGCCGCGTCCACGCCCGGCACGAACTCCATGGCGAACCAGAGCATCCGGTGGACCTCGCCGAGGTCGCGGTAGGCGACGACGTGCGGATGGTTCAACTCCTTGAGGACGCGGGCCTCGCGCAGGAACCGCTCGACGGCCACCCGCGACGGCGTCATGGCTGGGGCGAGTGTCTTGACGGCGACCGTGGAGCCGTCGCCGTTGTGGCTGGCCTCGTAGACGACGCCCATGCCGCCGCGGCCCAGCTCGCGCCGCAGCGTATAGCCCGGCACGATCGGCAGGCCGGGGGCCTGCGGCGACGGCGGCTGCATCGGGGTGCGGCCGTCGTCGGCGGGGTCGAGCGTGGCATCGGAATCGGCGGCTGGGTCGCGCTCGATCTGGACGGCGAAGGCGCTGCCGCCGGCCGCGACGAGGTCGCCGTCGGCGAGGTCGGCCCGTTCGACCCGCCGGCCGTTGACGGTGGTACCGCTCTTGCTTTCGAGGTCGAGCAGCCGGACGAGGGGCGGGTTGCACTCGACGAGGAATTGCCGTCGCGACAGGCGCGGGTCGTCGGCGAGGCGGAAGTGAGCGACCTCGCCGCGGCCGACGAG
>CAZNSL010000980.1:0-1544 GCA_964574975.1 uncultured Alcaligenaceae bacterium
CTTGGCCAGTTCCTTGACCTCGTTGGCGACGACGGCGAACCCCTTGCCGGCCTCGCCGGCCCGGGCGGCTTCGATGGTTGCGTTTAGCGCCAGGAGGTTCGTCTGCTGGGCGATCGACGTAATCACCTTGATCACGTTGCCGATTTCGGCGCTCGACTCGCCGAGCTTGGCGACCGTGACGTTGGTCCGCTCCGCGACCTTGACGGCGGATGTCGCGACCCGAGCTGCGTCGTTGGCGCTGCGGGCGATCTCCTTGATGCTCGCCCCCATCTCTTCGGTCGCGGTCGCCACGGTCACGACGTTCTGGCTCACCTGCTCGGCGGCGGCGGCGGCCACGTTGGCCTGGGTGGCCGTCTCCTCGGCGTTCGCCGCCATGTGCTGGCTGACGGTCCCCAGTTCGCTCGATGCGCCCGCCAACGCGGTGGCGCTCTCCGCGACTTGCTGCAACACCTTCTGAATGTCGATCCGCAACCGCGCCTGAGCGGTCACGTCGGTGGCGTACTTGACCACCTTGACCGGCCGACCCGTCCGGTCGAGGATCGGGTTGTAGCTCCCTTGAATCCAGACCTCCCGGCCTCCCTTGCCCAACCGCCGGAACTCGCCGGTCTGGTGCTCGCCGCGCCCGAGCTTGGCCCAGAAGTCCCGATACTCGGCCCCGCCCCGGGTCGCCTCGTCCACGAACGTGCTGTGGTGCCGGCCGCGCACCTCGTCGAGCGTGTAGCCCATCACCCGCAGGAAGTTGTCGTTGGCCGCGACGATCGTGCCGTCCAACTGGAACTCGACCATCGCCTGGGCCTTGTCGATCGCGTCGAGCATCGACGATAGCCGCCGTTGCTCGTCCTGCCAGGCGGTCACGTTCTCCCAGCCGACGACGTACCCGGCGACCTCGCCGCCGGCCCCGTGCACGGCGTTGATCCGCGCCTCCAGCGTGACCGCCCCGAACGAAAACTCGGTCTGGTGCGGCAGGGCGGCCGGGTTGCGCAGGATCGCTTCGACCGCCCGCGGGTCGCGGTGGAACCGATGGATCGACCCGCCGACGATTTCGTCCACCCCGAGACCGAACGCCTTGCGCACCTCGCCCTCGATGCCGCGCAGGGTTTCGAGGGCGCGGTCGTTGGCGTAGACCAGTTTCAGATTCGGGTCGGCGATGAAGACGTTCGTCTGCAATGCCCCGAAGGCGGCGCGGAGGAAGTCGGCGGACATCAGTTGGCCGTTGCGGCCCGGCCGAGTGGTCCGGGGCGCGCGGGTGTTGGCGGCTTTCATGGTGCGATTGGCTCCGGGCGTGGAAGTTGCGAAAGTTCGTTCGGGTCCGTCGGTCGGGCGGGCGTGCTGCCCGGCCGCGTCAGGTCCACCGTGCGGTCGGCATCGAGAATCACCAGCAGTCGGCCGTCGAGCTTGTACACACCGCAGGTCAGGTCCCGGGCGACACCGCGGAGCGTTTCCGGAGGCGGCTCGAACGCCGCCTCCGGCACGTCCAGCACGTCCCCGATCTCGTCCACCAGCAGGCTGACCGCCCCGTCGTCAGTCTGGACGACCACGTTCAC
>CAZNSL010000980.1:1554-2579 GCA_964574975.1 uncultured Alcaligenaceae bacterium
TTGATCAGGCCGCGGACCACCGGTGGGGCGAGGGGCACCCGGGTCATCGCCTGGTAGCGGATGACCTCCTGCACCTTCAGGACGTCGATCCCGAAGTAGCCGTCGCCGAGGTGGAACGTGCAGTACTGGCGCTCGCCGCTCACGGCTTACCCCCAGGCGGCGTCGGGTTCGGCGGCCGGCACCGCGCCGGCCGCACGTAGAACTGCGGCGACATCCAGGAACTCGGTCACGCGCTCCTGCACGACGGCGGTGAACAGGACGCCCGGCCGGTCGCTCGGCGTGCGCGCGGTGACCGTCACGTCGCCGATGTCGAGGATCGCATCCACGACCAGCCCGACCCGCCGGCCGGTGCCGGAGTGGACGACCACCTGGAGCGTCTCGGCGTCGCCCGCCGGGCGGCCGTTGCGTTCGGGTTCGCCGCGCGTCCGGCCCAGGGTCGTAGAAACGTGGACGAGCGGCAGGATTTCGCCGCAGTATTGTACCACGTCGCGCCCCGCGGCTCGCTCCACCGCGGATCGGGGGACTTCCTCCAGCCGGGTGACTTCGACCAACGGGACGGCCATCCGGCCGTCGTTGGCGGCGAATAGCAGCACCGTCTCGCGGTGCGCGTCCGGCGCGGCGGGGGCCGTCTCCGCGGCGGTGCGGGCCTGCGCGCCGGATGCGACGCCCGCGCGCTGGGCGAGGCCAGGCACGTCGAGGATCAGCGCGACCGTGCCGTCGCCCATGATGGTCGCTCCGGCGAACGCGGCGATGCCCTTGAGCTGCGGTTGCAGCGGCTTGACGACGATCTCTTCCGCATCGGGGATGTCGTCCACCACCAGCCCGAACGCGCGGTCCTCGGCCTGGAGGACAACGACGTAGGCATCGCCCCGCCCGACCGATTCGACCGCCAGTTCGCGGTCGAGGTAAACGACCGGGAGCAGGTTGCCGCGCAGACGGTAGACGGGGGTTCCGTACAGGAGTTAGACCTTCGCGCGCGACGGTTCGCCGTCCAGGCGGACCAATTCCAGCAAGCTAACCTGCGG
>CAZNSL010000981.1:0-2578 GCA_964574975.1 uncultured Alcaligenaceae bacterium
GCTTCGCGGTACTCCAACCGCCGCGCCGCACGGTCGCTGTCGGCGAACCGATCGACGAACTACTGCCTGCGTCGGTCCTCGCGGCTGAAGCCACTGTGCGCACGCCGGACGGCCGGACCGAGACCGTGCCTCTCAAGCCGGAGCCGAACGCGACGCGGTTGCACATCCCCGACACGAATCTGAGCGGCCTCTACCGGGCGACGCTTGCCGGCGACCGCCGCGAAATGGTGTTCGCCGTCAACGTGTCGCCCGGCCCCGAGTGCGACTTGCGGCGGATCACGACTGAGGAGTTGCAGAGCCTGACGCCCGATCAGGACGTGCAGGTCGTCTCCGACCCGTCGGCAGTGAAGCGGATCCCGAAACGCTTCGCCGATTCGGGGTCGCCAGACGATGGTGCACCGGTGTCGGTAGCAGCACGCGGCCCCGGCTTGGCGCGGTGGGCGTTGCTGGTCGCGTTCGCGCTACTGGTCGCGGAGGGTGTTCTCGCTTGGCGCTTCGGCTCGGCGCGTTCGGGCCGGGCCGGCAACCCGCAAGGCACCTCGCCGCGGGCAGACGCAGCATTGGCCGTCGTGGTTTTCGCGGGGTTGGTCGGTCTCGCGCTAGCCGGTGTTGTCCTCGTCCACGCGGGATGGACCGACGACTTCCTCGGCTTTGTACCGCGATCGGTCATGCGGCCGCTCGAAGCAGCGTTTCGCGTACCGGAGGCCGCTCCCGGCGAGGGGACGCGCTGGCGGTTGGAGTTCCTGCCGTATCTGACCGGCGTCCCTGCTACCGACCGCTGGTTCGTCGGCACGCTCGGAGTCGCCGCCATTGCACTGGCCATTTGGCTGTACGTCCGCGAGTTGTCGCCGCGAGGGCGCTGGGCAAACGTCGGCCCGTTGACTGGAATGCGGATCGCGCTGGTACTCATCACCCTCGGCCTGTTGCTGCCGCAGGTAAAGCTCCTCTTCGAGCGGGAAGGGTGGCCCGACCTGGTCTTGCTGATCGACGACTCGCAGAGCATGAGTCACATCGACGACTTCCAGGACCCGCGCGTCCGCGCCAAGGCCGAAGAGTTCGCCAAGATTGCCGGGCTAACGCGGCCGCAGCGTTTGCAACTGGCGCAGGCTCTGCTGACGCGCGACGGGGCCGTGTGGCTCGATGCGTTACTGCGCGGCCGCCAGGCAAAGTTGCACGTCTTCCGCTGTTCGAATGGCCTCATCCGGCTCGGCGAGGCAGTCACGGATGCGGCTTCCGCCGCCGACGCAGTGAATGGCCTCAAGGCCGATGGTCCCTCGAGTCACCTCGGCGATGCGGTGCGCGGCGTCTTGCAGGAATTCCGCGGTGCGTCGCTGGCTGGCATCATCCTCGTGTCCGACGGCGTGACGACCGATGGCGACGACCTGGTGGCCGCGGCCGGACACGCGGCTCGCGCCGGCGTGCCACTCTATCTCATCGGTGTCGGCGACGGCAACGAGCCGCGCGACCTATACCTCCACGACCTCCAGGTCGAGGACGCCGTTCACGTCCAGGACCGGCTCGTCTTCGAGGCCCGATTGACCTCCAAGGGCAGCTTGGCTGCGGCGAGCGTCCCGGTGGTCCTGTACGAGAAACGGGGCGACCGGCTCAAGGAGTTAAAGCGCGAGCAGGTGAACCTCGACCGCAGCGGCAAGCCGATGCGAGTGCGACTGTCGCACACGCCGACGGAAGCCGGCGAGCGCACCTACGTCATCGAGGTGCCGCGCCAGCCCGACGAGGTGGAGTTCGCAAACAACCGGCTCGAACGCCAGGTGTTCGTCTCTGAGTTCCAGCGCACGCGAGTCCTTTACGTCGAGGGGTATCCGCGCTACGACTTCCGCTACCTCAAGGCATTGCTCGAGCGGGAAAGCACAACCCGACGGGCAAATAAGACGGTCGATCTCAAAGTACTCCTGCTCGATGCCGACCCGGACTACCCCAAGCAAGACCGCGCGGCCGTCGAGTCCTTCCCGGCCGTCCGCGAGGAGTTGTTCACCAAGTACGACCTCGTGATCCTTGGCGACGTGGACCCCCGACACCCGAAGGTCGGCGAGAAGCACCTACAGTGGCTCTCAGACTTCGCCCGGGAGAAGGGTGGCGGCCTCCTGAGCATCGCCGGACCGCAACACATGCCGGCGTCGTACCGCGACACCCCGCTGTCCGACGTACTGCCCATCGAGGTGCCGCCGGGTTATTCCGACGACGGCGGTGACCGACCGATCGGTTTCCGGCTGCGACTCACGCCAGTCGGCCTCGTGCATCCCATGTTTCGTTTCTCGCCCGACGAGGCCGAGAACCAGGCTATCTGGGACCGGCTCGCGCCGATCTATTGGTCGGCTGGGCCGCTCAAGCCGAAGCCGGCCGCTGAGGTGTTGGCCGTCAAGCCGGCCGCGGCCGGCGGCGTCGTTGGGGAGCCGTTGATCGTCCAGATGTTCGCTGGAGCCGGCCGGTCGATGTACTTCGGCTTCGATGAGTCGTGGCGTTGGCGCTTCCGCGAGGACGAATTGCGCTACAACCAGTTCTGGGTGCAGGCCGTACGTTACCTCGGGCGCACGCGGCTGGGACGGATCGACCTGCGGCT
>CAZNSL010000982.1:0-2577 GCA_964574975.1 uncultured Alcaligenaceae bacterium
CCGGGTTCGCAAAGGCATAGTGCGGCTCGCCGTTTCGCGGCGGTCGTCCCACGGCAATACCCGGTATCGCCAGCCCCGGACGCTCGCCCGCGTCGTATCTCGCCTTGCGGTGCGCAAGCTCAATCTGCACGCGGATGAACTCGGCCCGCTCGCTCTCCCCGTGCTCGTCCAGCCAATCGGCGAACACCAGCCGGGGCGTATCGGCGTCGGGGAACTGCCGGATCGCGGCGAGTAAGGCTTCGCGGTCGCTCACCCCTCACCCCCGATGTCGCGGTCCTCGGCACCGGTGCCGGTCGCGCGGCCGATGGCTTCCGCGAGGTCGTCAATCGCCGCCGCAATCACGCACGCCGCCGCGAGCAGCGCTTGCGCGTGCCCGTCAACGGCATGATTGCTATTCGGCTTGTGCCCCGTACTCGGCGCGAACCGCTCGATAATGTCCGCGTACCACGGGTTGTCGAATCCCGCCATTTCTTACCCCCCTGAGTAGCCCACGCTGAACACCACGCCGGGCACTTCCCAGCACGCCAGCGATACCGCGTCACCAGCATCGGGCGAGCGCCCGATGCGCTCGCGGATGTCTTCCTTCTTCTCGACGTACACCCCGCCCGCCCGCATCTCGTACCGCGGGGCGCACAGGTCCGCCGTCAGTTCCGGGTCCGGCGGCAGTGCCAACCGCGTTTCGTCCGGCCCGCCCTCCGGGTCGAGCAACTGACGCACACGCCACATCATAGCCGCGCGCACGTTGCCGAACTTCATCGCCGGCACTTTCTCGTCGCGGTAGTTCGTGGAATTCGACACCACCACCGCCTTGACGTGTTTCAACCCGGTCGCTTGGCACAGGTCGTAGGCGCTCTTGCCGATGCCGATGGCGTCCACGTTCACCTTCACCGCCGGATCGCCCCCGCCCGCCGCGACAATGAGCGCGACCGCCGCTTGCCCGTCCGGTACTTCCGTACCCTTCCGCTTCACGAGGTTCTTGATTGTGCGGCCGTGGCGGGTTGCGATCACGAACTTGTCTTTCCCCTCCATCGCCACGTCCACGCCCAGCGCTTCGAGCGGCACCGCTGCCTCTTGCCGCCGCGCCCAGCGCTTGTTCGCCTCAACAACCCACTTCGTCGGGATGAGTTGCCACCGGTGGTCTTCGCGGGCCGCGAGCATGTCGCCGTATCGCAACATGCTCCGCAGCGGTTCGGGCATCGCTTCGAGCGTCGCCGCGTACCCGCTCGCCATGAGGTCCGGGTTGTCTTCGAGCCGTGCGGGAATGAACGTGCGCGAGCGCGGGACGTACTGCACGCCGGCGTGCGTCACCGGCCGCCCGTCGGCGCACTCGATCTCTTCGCCCTTGATGGTCGTGTACCACCGGAGTTCGCCCGGCTTGGCGAGTTGGCCCGCGGTCGGGTCCAGCCACGCCCGCCAGTGCCTAAGCACCCACTCGCCTTCCGGGTTCGTCGGCGGGTTGCCCGCACCCACCACACGGCACCGCTGCCGCGGGTAGCGCCGCGGGTCGAGCGGGCGGTTCCAACCGATGATGAACTTGTATTGCGATTCCAAGAACTGCGGAAGTTCGTCAAACGCCTTGAGGTCGTGCGCCTGCCCCTGATAGCTCTCCTCGTCGCCCGCGTGCTGGCACCCGGCCACTTCGATCACGCGCCCGTCCGGGGTGAGCAGTTCCCCGCCGTTGCCCACCCACTTCCACGAACCGTAGCCGAGCGTTTGAATCGCCTTCGAGAGCGCCTTCGTATCCTTCGCCGTGCGCCGCAAGATGAGTGTGTTCCGGTGGCACGTCACGCCCAGACCGATGAGCAGGAAGCTCTTCCCGCCGCCGGCCGCGCCGCCGAAATACAGTTCGTCGGCGTCACTCAGGTACGCTTCCGACTGCGGCCCCGGATTCGGCACCCACGGCAGCGCTTGCGCCAGCGCCCCCGCCTCGTCGGGTGAGAGCACCGAGTTGAGCCACGAGTCGGGTAAGGAACTCAACCGACACCCCGCCGGCAGCGCTGCCGCCCTCTGGTTCCGATCCGAACAGGTTCAGTCGCTTGCACAGTTTCTCGAGCGCGTCCGTCTTGCTGTGAAAGCGGTATTCCAACTCCTCGACTTCCCACGCGGTCGCGTCGCTGTCGCTCTTGAGGCGCTTCCGCTTCACCTTCACCGACGCGATGGCCTTGCGCGCCGATGGCGGGACGGTGCGCCAGTGCCGCGGGACCGGCATCCCCTCGCCGTCGGGTTCGTACAGGTCGTTGGGGTCCGCGAACGCGAGCGCCGCCAACTCCGCGAGCACCCGTTCCTTGTCCACGCGCACGCGCGCGGCGTAAGCCGCTTGCGCCGCATCTAGTTCCGCTCGAATAACAGCATTTGTCATCAAGCGCGACGCTTGAACCTGAGCGGCGTGGTAGCTCCGCGGCTTGCCCTTTTTGCCGTTGCGCCCGAACGCGCGAAAGTACGCCTGCACCGCGTTCGGGTCCGCGGCGTACTCTTCCACGAACTTCCGCTGCTTTGGAGTAAGGCCGTTGCTCGCCTTGCCTGCTGGCATGCCGCATTATTCCCTTACTCGGCGGAACCGGGCGGCACGGGTGCCGG
>CAZNSL010000983.1:0-2564 GCA_964574975.1 uncultured Alcaligenaceae bacterium
GGAATGCTGTACTAATGCTTCGCGCCGGTCAGGCCGAACTCGTCCGCCTTCTCGCGGAGCGCGGCGACGACGAACGCCGCGTGGTCGGCCAGTTCGACGCCCAGCAACCGTGCCCCCTCGGCCACCTCGCCGCGGTCGACGCCAGCGGCGAACTTCTTGTCCTTGAGTTTCTTGAGCACGCTTGGCGCTTCGAGCGTCTGGATCCCGTCCGGCCGCAGCCAGCAGCACGCCACGACGAAGCCGGTCAACTCGTCGCAGGCCAACAGCGCCTTGTCCAGCGCCGAGACGCAAGGAAAGCCCCAGCGCGGCGAGTGTGCCGAAATGGCATAGGCGACCTCTTCTTCGCCGCGCTCGCGCAGCCAGGCGCAGACGCGCCGCGGGTGTTCGTCCGGCCACTTCTCGTAGTCGGCGTCGTGGAGCAAGCCGGCCAGCGCCCAGCGGGCCGGGTTGTCGCCGGGGCCGCCGTAGCGACTGCACGCCCTCACCAGGACGTGTTCGACAGTGAGCATGTGCCGCAGCAGGTTCGGCGACTGCACCCACTCGGAGAGTTTGGCAAAGGCTTCGGCACGGTTCATCGCGGTATTGGGGTGAAGGAGGTACGGCGTGGAGTCGTGTTCTACGGGTCGCCCCTCGTAAGCCAACGCCACCTCACAACCCCACCACCCCGCGCCCGTACTAACCGGCACGGCCGGTCCGACCGCCGCGGCCGGCACGGTAGGCCTTACAATCCCGTTGACGCGCTCCCATACCCCTTTACGATGAAGGGTACAATTCCCGTTGGGCGGCCGCGCCTGCACCCGGCGCGCCGGGCGGTCAACTTACAGCGTCCCCGTGCCGCACGTCTGCGGCCGTTGAGAGGAAGTCGGACCATGGCACGAAAGAGCGGCGGCGGTGGCGGCGGTGGCGGCGATTCGGGGAACACCGGACTCGTCGTGTCGCTGGTGATTGCGTCCCTGTTGGTCATCGGCCTCGGCGTGACCACCTACCTCGGCTACTCCGGTCAGGCCGACCTGCGTACGGCGGAGGCGACGGCCAAGGCCGACAAGGCCAAGGTCCAGACCGCCCTCGACGAGTCCAAGGCGGTCCTCGCCGCCCTGCGGTTGGCCGTCGGCGTCAGCGGGGCGGAAGACCAGACGAACTTCACGGCCGGCAAGGGCAAGTTCTCAGGCCCAATCCAGAGCCAGCTGACCGCACTGACGGCAAAGATCCCCGAGGTCAAATGGGACATCACCGCCCCCGGCGCACCCGACGTGCCCGCGAAGACCTGCGCGGCCCGCGTCGCCGATCTGACGTCTCAGGTTGCGGCGACCAAGAACCAAGGCGACGGCAAAGCGGCCGACCTCGAAGAGAAGCTGAAGCAGTTGGCCGGCGAACTGGCCGACACCCAAAACAAGCTCAAGGCCTCTGCCGACAACTACAAGAAGGCACAGGCCGAGGTCGAATCGGTTCGCAAACAGCGGGCCGAGCACGCCGAAGCCACCAGTAAAAAGCTCACCGACGTTAGCTCCGAGAAACAGAAACTCGACCTCGAAAAGCAGGATCTCGACGTGAAGTTGTCGGCCAAAGTCAAGGAGGCCGAGGCGAAGGCCGAATCGAAGGAGAAACGACTCGCCGACCTACGCGACCGTATAGGGCCGCTCCTAGAACGGATCGACGCGGTGCGGCAAGCCCGGCCGGAGGTCCATGAGCTAACCGAACTGTACGAGTTGATCACCCGCAACCTCGCGCCGTTCTCGTCCGTCGCCAACGACACGCCGAAGGGCCGGATCACCCGCATCGACCGGAAGTCCAACGTGGTGTACGTCAACCTCGGCTCGGCCGACTACCTGCGGCCGGGGGTGACGTTCAGCGTTCTACCCACGGGCACGACCGGTAAGACGGCGGCCAGCCGCGACCGCAAGGGCGCGATCGAAATCGTCTCGGTACTAGAGGCGCACCTTTCAACGGCGAAGGTGATCGACCCGGCGAGCCTGCGCGACCCGCTCTTGCCGGGCGACCTGCTGTTCAACCCGGCGTGGAGCCCGAGTAACCGTCAGCACGTTGCCTTGGCGGGCATCTTCGACCTCAACGGCGACGGCGTCGACGACATCGAGGATCTGAAGCGGACGCTGGAACGCGCTGGCGTCGTGGTCGACGCCTGGCTGGACATCAAGGATCGCACGATCAAGGGACCGGGCCTGACGGAGCGGACGACGTACCTGATCCAGGGCGTGAAGCCGCAGATTTCGCAGGCGCAGGGCCTGGAGTCCGGCAGCCCGGTGCAGGCGGCGCTTTTGGACCTGTTGGGCAAGCAAACGGAGTTCGAGGCCAAGGCCGTGTCGCTGGGCGTGGAGAAGGTGCCGTACCTGAAATTCCTGGCGATGATCGGCTACAAGTTACCCAAGGGTGGCTTGCACGTGGATCCCAGCGCCAGCTCGTACTTGCGCGACGCCAAGGGCCAGATCAAACCGACGGAAACGGAGAAGTAGCCGGCCGTCGTATCGACGCGGCCCCCGGGCGGGGGGCCACCCCCGCCCCCGGCCCCCCCCGGGTGGTGGGGCGCGGGAGAGGCCGGCGGGCAATGT
>CAZNSL010000984.1:0-1412 GCA_964574975.1 uncultured Alcaligenaceae bacterium
AAGAGCGCCTCGTAGGGGAACGCGGCCTGCGGGTACTTGTAGAGGGCCTTGCAGTACGATGCGGTCGGCGTGGCGTCGAGGTAGTAGTAGCACTCCTTCACGTCCTCGCCGTGGTTGCCCTGCTCGTTGGTCAGGCCGAACAGCCGTTCTTTCAGGATCGGGTCGCGGCCGTTCCATAAGGCCAGGGCGAGACACAGGCGGCACTCGCGGTCGGTGAAGCCGAGCAGGCCGTCCTCGCCCCAGCGGTAGGCGCGAGCGTGGCTGTGGGCGAAAGGAAAGTAGTTCCAGGCGTCGCCGGTGGCAGAGTAGTCCTCGCGGACGGTCGCCCACTGCCGGTCGCTGAGGTACGGCCCCCAGCGCTTCCAGTTGCGGTCGCGGCGAGCGTCCTCGGCGAGGCGGAGGATTTCGGACTGCGGGTTCATCGACGACTCCGGGCGCGGCTTCACCCGGCATGATACGGACCCGTGGGTCGCGTTGCCGACCGCGGCGGCGGGCAGCCCCTTGCAATATCGGCGCGCCGCGGTTATGCTCGCTCCATCTTCGTGCGGGGGGACGGTCGTGTCCGAGACCCGCTTGAGCCTGCCGGTGGCGCGCCGCTTCGGCGCGACGACGCGGTCCGACGCCTGGTGGTGGCCGCCCGCCCTCGCGTTCGCCGTGCTGAGCGCGTTCGTCCTCTACGCCAACTGGGCGGCCTTCCAAGGCGAACACTACACCTACGGGCCGTACCTGTCGCCGTTCTACTCGCCGGAACTGTTCGGCCCGTCGGCGCATAGCTGGTTCGGGCCGAAGCCGGCGGCGTGGCCGGGCTGGCTGCCGTTCTCGCCGGCGCTCCTCATCCTGTGGGCACCGGCCGGGTTCCGTCTGACGTGCTACTACTACCGCGGGGCGTACTACAAGGCGTTCTGGGCCGATCCGCCGGCGTGCGCCGTCGGCGAGCCACGCAACAGCTACTGGGGCGAGCGCCGCCTGCCGCTGGTCCTGCAAAACGTTCACCGCTACTTCCTGTACCTGTCGCTCGTCTTCCTGGGGTTCCTGGCCTACGACGCCTACAAGGCGCTCTGGTTCGCGGACCCGGCCACGGGGATAACGACCTTCGGCGTCGGCGTGGGCACGCTGGTGCTGACCTTGAACGTGGTGCTGCTGGGCGGCTACACCTTCGGCTGTCACTCGCTGCGGCACGTTGTCGGCGGCCGGCTCGACCAGTTCTCGAAGCACCCGCTGCGGCACCGGGCGTACGCCTGCGTGAGTTGCTTCAACCGCCGGCACATGGTCTGGGCGTGGTGCAGCCTGATCTGGGTCGCCTTCGCCGACATGTACGTGCGACTGTGTTCGATGGGCGTGTGGACGGATTGGCGGATCGTTTGAGTCCGTAGGGTGGGACGAGTGGAGCGAGTCCCACCGCGAAGGCGCCG
>CAZNSL010000984.1:1422-2561 GCA_964574975.1 uncultured Alcaligenaceae bacterium
GGGGCGCCCCCCCGTGACGGCCCGGGGTTGGACCTTGTGCGGTGGGACTCGCTCCACTCGTCCCACCCTACGACTGACCCCTGGATTGCGGCATGACGGACTACCCAACGCACGATTACGATGTCCTGGTCATCGGCGCGGGCGGGGCCGGGCTGCGGGCGGCCATCGAGGCGTCGGCCGCCGGCGCGTCGGTCGGGCTGGTGTGCAAGTCGCTGTTGGGGAAGGCCCACACCGTCATGGCCGAGGGCGGCATCGCCGCGGCGCTGGCCAACGTCGACGAGCGCGACAACTGGAAGGTCCACTTCGCCGACACCATGCGCGGTGGCCAGTACGTCAACAACTGGCACATGGCCCAACTGCACGCCCAGGAGGCCCCGGCCCGCGTCCGCGAACTCGAAGCATGGGGGGCAGTCTTCGACCGCACGCCCGATGGTCGCATCCTCCAGCGCAACTTCGGCGGCCACCGCTACCCGCGGCTCGCCCACGTCGGCGACCGCACCGGCCTGGAACTCATTCGCACACTTCAGGACCACGGCATCCACCAGGGCATCCAGGTCCACATGGAATGCACGGTCGTGCGGCTCATCACGGATGGGGGCCGCGCGGCCGGCGCTTTCGCGTACACCCGCGACCGTGGCCGGTTCGTCGCGTTCCGGGCCAAGGCGGTGGTGCTGGCCACCGGCGGCATCGGCAAGGCGTACAGGATCACCAGCAACAGTTGGGAGTACACCGGCGACGGCCACACGCTCGCCTACGACGCCGGGGCCGAGTTGCAGGACATGGAGTTCATCCAGTTCCACCCGACCGGCATGGTCTGGCCGCCGAGCGTCCAGGGCATCCTGGTCACCGAGGGCGTTCGCGGCGAGGGCGGCATTCTGCTCAACGCCAAGGGCGAGCAGTTCATGTACCAGGACATCCCGGAGAACTACCGCAACCAGACGGCGAAGAACCCCGAGGAAGGTTGGCGCTACTGCCAGGGCGACAAGACCGCCAACCGCCCGGCCGAGCTGCTGACGCGCGACCACGTGGCCCGCTGCATCCTACGCGAGGTCCGTGCCGGTCGCGGCAGTCCGCACGGCGGCGTCTTCCTCGACATCGCGTGGATCAAGGCGAAGGTCCCGAACGCCGCCGAGCACATC
>CAZNSL010000985.1:0-2560 GCA_964574975.1 uncultured Alcaligenaceae bacterium
ATCCCGCCCGGCCTCGCACCGCCGTATCCGCCACCGGGCATTCCGCCCGGCCGTCCCCCGCCGAACCCACCGCCGCCGCGACCGCCACCGCCGCCGCCGCGACCGCCTCGTTGACCGAACGCGTCGGCTTCGAGGACGAACAGGCTCACGAGTAGCCCGACGAGAAGTCGATTGATTTTGCTCATGACGCGATCTCCCGAGTGTTGGCCTGTCGTTCCACTACTGCCCCGCGACTCGCTTCACAGCGACAGGTCCGAGATCGGGCTGACTCTCGCCGTTCGTCGTCCGCTGGACCGACTTCCAGGTGAAAGTGTCGGCCCCGGTCTTGGTCAGGAAGTTGCGGGCGATCGCGGACGATCCATCGGGTAGGGTGCCTTCCGAGTCGATGGCCCAGCGGCCGTCGTCCCAGGTCCAGGTCGCCTCGCCGATGCCGCCGTCGGCGTCGAACGTCCACGACCGGATGAAGCCAAACGCCGGGTCCACGCCGATCACCTGCGTGCCGACCCGCGACTGGTCGCCGGCTTTCGCCGCGATCGTGTAACGGGCGATGATGAACTTCTTGTTCGGAGCCCACTCGTAGGTGGTGCGGGCCGTGACGCCGCCGGTGGCGCTCTCCCAACTGCCGATCAACCACGCGATGTCTTCCAGGTGTGCCCGATCGGTCGCGTCGTCGCCCCACTCCTTGAGCATGGCCATGAGCCACTGACCGCCCTGGCGGACCAGGAGGGCGCTGAAGTGGGCCGGCCGCGCCGGCTGGTCCTTGGCCTTGACGGTCAGCGTGCCCTCTTCGACGGCCGTGTCGTTGCCGATGAACCGGATCGCGTTCGACTTCGATTCCACCTTGAGTTCGGCCCGCTTGGCGAAGAAGTCGCCGTAGGCCTTGGCCAGCGCCGCCCGGCCGCGAATCGCGTCGCCGTCGTCGCCGTGGTACTCGCCGGTCTCGGTGAACAGGGCCGCGAGCGCCGTGGCGTCGCCCTTCTCGAACGTGCGGGCGAACTGCTGCATCGCGGCCTGAACGGCGGCGCGATCGGCCGGCCGGTCGTTGTCGGCCGGCGGCTGGCCCGGCTGGCCGCCGCCGCGGACCCACGCGGTCGTTGCGACGAGTGCGAGCAGGCCGCACGTCGCGGCGATGGATGCCTTCTTCACGGTGTCCTCCTAGTCGCCGGGCGACGGCGGGTTTGACCGGGCGAGATCGTTCGGGTTCAGGTGCGGGGCCGGGAGCCGGCGGCGAGCGTGGCGCGACGCGCCCACGCCCTGAGCGTCGCCGACGTCGGCCAGCGCGCGGTCGTCGGGTTCCGAGAACGCGCGTTGCGCCGCGTCGTGTAGCACCTTCAGCTCGTGCCGCAGCGGCTCGGCCCGCTCCGGCGGCACGGCCGGGATCAGGTTGTCGAGCATCGCTCGCAGCCGGCGGGCCACCTGGATGCTCTCGCCACCGAACTGGCGGATTTCGGTGACGGCCAGTTGCACGAAGTCCTCCCAGTCCGGCGTGCGGTAGACGAACCGCAGCCGGCCCGCCGCGTCGCGGACCTGCCCCTCGTCCAGCCAGCGGTTGCCGACCAGCCGCAGCAGGTGGTGAATCTGGTCGATGGCGAGAACGGCCGTGGTCGGGTCGTTGATCGCGGGCGACAGCCCCTTGCTGGCGATGTCCACCAGGATACGGAAGACGAACCGCGGGTCCTGCTCGACGGTGCGCTCCTGACCCAGCGCCACCGACTGGCACAGGGCGTGGGCGGAAACCGCCGACGCCTTGCCGGTGACGCGGAACAGGGTGTCGCCCTCGGCCACGGCGTCGCCGACCTGCGGCACCAGCTCGATGACGCAATCGCCGCGCTCGGCCAGGGCTGCCAGTCCGCGGGCGTCGAACGCCTGGACGACGCCGTCGCCGGGGCTGGTGACGACCGCGGGCGGCTGCCCGTCCGCGCCGGCCGCGGCCGGCGCTTCCATCGGCGATGCCGACGGGTCGCCGAATGGCCGCGGGTAAACGCCGTCGATGACCACCCGGCCCAGGCGGCCGACGGTTCGCAAAGTGCCGCTCGGCCGCAGTGCCTGGCCGACGTGATCGATCAGGAAGAGGAACATGCCGAGGCTCGCCACACAACTGTACGCGGTGAGTTCCGTGGTCAGCCGCGGCGTCGTCGCATTGATCCGCACCAGGGCTGCCAGGGTCAAAGTGAACGTGAAGACGAAAACCGTCAGGGAGATTCGAGTGACCGGCGAGCGAAACACGATGCCGATGACGCGCGGCGTGAGCGTGGCACTGGCGAGCTGAACGACGATCAACAGGGAGGACGAGACGAACACGATGAACGTGAACATCGACGAGGCCAGCGTCCCCAGAACGGCCCGCGCCGTGTCCGGATCGACGCGCGACTCCCAGCCCATCGCCCGGTCGAGCCACGCCAGCCCCCGGATCGCGACCAGCGCCGCCACCATCCCAAGGATGGGATAGACGCAGATCGAGTTCCGGACGAAGTCCCGGACGCGGTAGCGCTGGAGCCACGTCATTCACGCCGCCTCCAATACTCGTTCCCAGGCTCTGCCTGGGACCGCACTGTCTTGG
>CAZNSL010000986.1:0-1843 GCA_964574975.1 uncultured Alcaligenaceae bacterium
CGCCGATCGACCCGTACCGCGAGGGCGGGGCGATGTCGCTGACGACCTACCTGGGCCGGCCGGCCGCGGGGCCGACAGGTTCCGAGGGACCGACGCGGCAAATCGAACTGTCGTCGCCGGTGCTGTCCGACGAGGCCTTCGACGACATCCGCACCAACGAACTGCTGAAGCCGTGCGCGCTCTCGGCGACGTTCCCGCTCGCCGGCGGCCGAGCCGCCCTCCGCGATGCGCTCAACCGGCTCCAGGGCGAGGCGGAGCAGACCGTCCGCGAAGGCTACGGGGTGTTGCTGGTCACCCACGTCGATGTCTTTAATGGCGACCTGGTGCCGATCCCGTCGCTGTTGGCGACGGCGGCGGTCCACCAGCACCTGTGCCGCCGGGGCCTGCGGGGCCGCTGTAGCCTGGTCGTGCAGGCGGGCGATGTGCAGGAGGCGCACGACATCTGCTGCCTCGTCGGCTTCGGGGCCGATGCGGTTCACCCCTACCTCGTGATGCGCCTGGTCCGCGACGGGCTGACGTTCAAGGACGCCGACACCCAGCAGCCGTGGGACCTCAGCCCGCGCGAGTCGCTGGAAAACGTCGTCGTCGCCCTCGAGGACGGCGTACGGAAAATCATCGCCAAGATGGGCATTACGACCATCGAGGGCTACCGCGGCGCGATGCTGTTCGAGGCCGTCGGCGTGGGGCCGGAGCTGGCCGAGTACCTCGGCGACGTGCCTGCGCGGATCGGCGGGATCGGCCTGCAAGACCTGGTGGACGACGCCGCCTGGCGGCTGCAGCGCGCCGAACAGTTGGTCGTGCTGGGTCGCAACCGCGACTACCACGCCTACAACGGCAAAGTGCGCACGGCGCTGCGGAAGGCGGCGACGGCCGGCGACAACGGCGTTCACGACGAGGACGGTGCCGAGGCGGCCTACGAGCGCAAGCTCGCCGCCAACCGGCAGTACGCCGCGTTTTCCGAGCTGGTGACGAGTCGGACGCCGACCGTCCTGCGCGACCTGTTCCAGTTCGCGGACGCCGCCGCCATCCCGCTCGACGAGGTCGAGCCGGCCCAGAACCTCGCGTGCCGCTACTTCCGCGGGTCCGCGATGAGCCACGGCGCACTGACCGGCGTGGCCCACCAGACGATTGCCGCCGCGTTCAACGACCTCGGCGGCCAGTCCAATAGCGGCGAGGGCGGCGAGAGCCGCTTCCGCAACGACGCGCCGGAGCGACCGTGGGGCCCGTTCTGGGGCCGCGTGCTGGGCGATCGGCGCAAGGACCCCGCCCACTGGTGCCTCGGCGGCGATATGGCGACGAGCCGGTTCCGCAGCCGCATCCGTCAAGTGGCGTCGGGCCGGTTCGGCGTCGATGCCGAATACCTCATCAACGCGGACGAGCTCCAGATCAAGATGGCCCAGGGTGCGAAGCCCGGCGAGGGCGGCCAGCTCATGGGCAAGAAGGTCACCAGCGAGATCGCCGAGATCCGCTTCGCCAAGCCCGGCACCGACCTGATCAGCCCGCCGCCGCACCACGACATCTACAGCATCGAAGACCTGGCGCAGCTCATCTACGACCTGAAGGCCGCCAAGCCGGGCATCCCGGTGTCGGTCAATCTCGTCGCGGTGGAGAACGTGGGTACGATCGCGGTCGACTGCCGAGCGAGATGGGCCTTGCCGAAGCGCACCAAGCGCTCGTCGTGAACGGGCTGCGCACCAGCGTGAAGCTCCGCGTCGCGGGCGGCATCAAGAACGGTTACGACGTGGTGAAGTACGCGCTGTTCGGCGCGGACGAGTTCACGTTCGGTCAGGGGCTGATGGTGTCGGTCGGGTGCATCGTGTGCAAGAGCTGCCACATTCCGAAC
>CAZNSL010000986.1:1853-2557 GCA_964574975.1 uncultured Alcaligenaceae bacterium
CCACCCGGAACACACGAAAGCGTACCTGCACGCGGTGGCGAACGAAGCCCGCGGGTTGCTCGCGAAGATGGGCTTCTCGCACATCTCGGAAATCACCGGCCGCTCGGACCTCCTCGTGAAACGCACCGACTTCAAGAAGGAGCACTCGCGCGCGGCGCTTCTCGACGTGTCGCGGTTCATTCAGCCGGATATGGCGCTATCGCGGCTCGCGGAAACGCACCCGCAGACGCCACCGGGCCGCGGGCTGTGCGACATCAGCGGTTCCGTGAACGATCGCATCCTGTCGGCCGCGTTCGACGCCATCGACACGGCGCAAAACGCGGACCTCGTGTTCCGCGTCAAAAACTCGGATCGCTCGGTGGGCGCGACTGCCGCGGGGCAGATCGCGAAGCTGTACGGCCGCGAGGGGATGCCGAACCACCGCAAGATCAAGGTGCGGCTCGACGGCGAAGCCGGGCAGAGCTTCGGCGCGTGGTGTGTGCACGGTCTCGACCTCGAACTGCGCGGCTTCGCGCAAGACGGCGTCGCGAAGGGTATCTCCGGCGGCACGGTGGTCGTCACGCTCGACTACACCGCGAGCGACTACGGCGGCGAAATTCAGAGCGTGGCCGGGAACAACGTGGGGTACGGCGCGACGGGCGGCACGGTGTTCGTCGGCGGGCGCGCCGGGCACCGGCTCGGCATCCGCAACTCGGGCGCGACGA
>CAZNSL010000987.1:0-2557 GCA_964574975.1 uncultured Alcaligenaceae bacterium
CGGCGGCGATGGAGCCGGGCCCCGCGCCGACGGCGTAGGCGACGGGGGGCCCGAAACTCCCCGGCGCGCCCGCGGCGAGTTGAACGATGACCTGGCTGCTGAGTGCGCGGGAGAAGGCGAGGTCCGGGCGGCCGTCTTCGTTGAAATCGGCGACGGCGACGCCCCACTGGAAGGGCCCGGCGTTGGTGGAGGTGGCCGGGCCCAGCGCGATCGGGCATTGGGCGTGGGCGGCGGCGGCGAGTGTTCCCAGCAGGGCGCAGGCCGCGACGCGGCCCGCGCGAGAGCGAGACAGAACCGACACTGATTGAGCCGGTGTCCACGATCGCATGGCGGGCCCTCCGCAGGTCGTTCGCGGGCCGAATGGGGTGCCCGTGAACCGGAGTCATGCGACGCGGGGCGCGCGGGGCGCTAAAGAAATGGCCGTTCGGCGGCGCGAGGCGAACACAGCCCCGCGGCGAGGGCGGCGCGGATGCCGGTGGATGTCGATTTTGCAACGGCTGGAGGGCTGCGGCGAGAGCGCAGGGATCGGGGTGCCGCGGCGGACGGGCGGCGGCCGAGAAGACCTACGGGCAGATCCCGCCCGCGACGACGTTGATGAGCGCGTCGACATCGGACTGGTCGACGTTGCCGTCGCGAGTGAAGTCGGGGTCGATGCCGGTGGGGTTGGGCCCGCCGGCGACGACGTCGATGAGGTAGTCGATGTCGCCCTGGTCGACGACGCCGTCCTGGTTTGTGTCGGGGTCGCAGCCCGGCCCGACGCATGTGAGGTCGTCGGGCGCAAGAATCGTAAGCGTGGCGGACGAACTGGCGGTGCTGCCGCAGGCGTTGGTGACGACGCAGCGGAACGCGCAGCCGTCCACGTCGTCGGCACCTGATGTGCAGGCGAGGCCAACGACGAGCGTCGCGGACGTCGAACCGGAGACGGTGGCGCAAGTCGGCGCGCCGGCGCGGATGAGCACGCCCTCGGTCAAGTTCGCCCAACCACCGGGGGCCGACGGGTCGGTGGCCTGCCACTGATAGGTCAAGCTCCCGAATCCGGGAGGCGATGTTGCGGTAGCGGCGCAGGTCACCACACCGACGCGGCACGTTGGGAGGGCGGCTGGCTGTGTCACGATGGACGGATCGCAGGTGGTCGGCGCCGCTCCCGACTCGGACTGGATGGTGTAGTTCGGAACGACCTCCCATTCATTCGTGCCGGGATTGCGCCACTGCACGAGGATGTCCGCGATGGCGACGTTGGATTGCAGTTGCGACGAGCCTGTCACGGATGCCCACTGCGTGGGCGTGAAGTAGATGCTGCCCCGCCGCTGCGCCGTCTCGAAACCGACCGCGCACCCGATGCTGATCGCGTCACCAAACTGGAGATTCCTGGTGTCCGGGGTTGCGATCGAGTAGAAACCCGATGGGTTTCCGACGGTCTCGACGGGTCCATGGTTTATCACGTGGTAGAAGTTTCCGCCGAGCGCCGGGGTCAGCACGACATTGCGGAAGACTCCATCCCCGGACCACTGCTGCGAGAGCTCCCAGCGCAGCGTCACCGTGACGCGAATCGGCCCGCTCCTTCCGTAAACGCGCCAGGTATCTCCGACAGAGCCGTTCGCGGTCGGGCCGGTCGCCGGACCGTACTGGCCGTTCGATCGGGTTGTCGCCGTGGCCTCTACACCCAGCGAAATCCACATGGGCCGAGCAAGTAGAATCGAGCTCGAGCCCTGGTAAGTTACGCCCGGCGCACCAGGGATCGACCAGCCGCACGAGCTCGAGGCGCCGAAGAGTCCCTCGCCCTCGTTGATGCACTCGCGAACCCAGTTGAAGTTGGACTCGCGTCCGTGCCAGGCGCCGGCGATCGGCGCCTGCGCGTGCGCCAGGCCGGCGACGGCACTCAAGGCGAGCATGGCCGCGATGTTTGATCGCGCGAACGGACGACAACGGCCCGCCGTGGCACTTGCTCCGGCGCTGGCCGAGGCCGCGAACTGGAATAGCCAGGTGCGGAAGCACGTGATTGAGAGGAGCATGGCCTTGTCTACGACTAGGGCAAAGGAGGGAAGGGTTCCCATGTCGGCAACAATAGGTCGCCGCGGGCAGTTCTGCGGCACGGCGTGTGCCGCGCGCGTCACCACCCATGTGACATCATTCGATGGGATCGCCGGGCGCCGTCACGGTTTGGCCGTTCTATTCGGCGGCTCGTGCCGTGGAGCAGTGAGCGAGGGAACACGGCGGCGGTCCCGAGGCTTGCGCCCGAAGCGTTCGTCGGCCCGGGTGCGAGGTGGGCCAGACGCCTGCCGGCTGGTGCCGGAGTTCGCGGCCTGCTTGGGGGGTCTGCGGTCGGGCCTACTTCTTGAACGTGCTCTTGAAGGCGTTGATGGCGTTGGCGAGTTTCTTTTCGAGGTCGCCGTCGAGCGAGCGCTTGGCGTTGAGCTCGTCCCAGACGGGCTTGCCGCTGGTGCGGAAGTACTCGAGCATCTTGGTTTCGAACTCGCGGACCTTGGTGACCTCGACATCGTCGAGCAGGCCCTTGGTGCCGGCGTAGATCGAGATGGTCTGATCGACGACGTGGAAG
>CAZNSL010000988.1:0-2550 GCA_964574975.1 uncultured Alcaligenaceae bacterium
CCGCTGAGCCTTGGCGCTCGCCTCGCGGACTCGGCTCGCGGCGTCACGATCATCGAGGGATGACTTACTCTTCGTACCGGCGCAGCAGCAGCCACTCCAGCAGCCAGACGAGCGTGGACAGGCTCTGGTCGCGCACGTCGCGGCCGGGGTCGAACTCGCTGATGCCGACGCCACAGACGCGCGGCGACCACGCCGCCGCGACGTGGCGCAGCACCTGCGCCGGACTCAGCCCGAACGGCAGCGGGTGCGCCACCGCCGGGAAATACGCCGGGTCGAACACGTCGCAGTCGATGTCGAGAAACACCGGCGACTTGCCTCGGGTGCGCCGCGCGAGCGCCCGGTCCACGGCGGCCGGGTCGGCCGTGGCCTCCATTGCAGCGGTGGTAGCGCGGAAGTAGCGCCCGACTTCGCCGTCCGGCAGGAACAGGTCGCGGTGGCCGACGTTGATGATCGTCGGCAGCGCCGTCGCGTGTCGCAGGAAGTTGCCGTGGTTCAACGCCGGCTGCGAGTCGCTGAGGTTGTACAGGTCGAGGTGGGCGTCGAACTGCACGACCGTCGCCGCCCGCTCGGCCAGTTCCTCGTAGATCGGCAAAAGGCTCAGGTGGTTGCCGCCGATCCAGACGAGGAAGTCGCCGGAGTCGAACGCAGCCTTGGCCGCGGCGCGGGCCGTCGCGCGCCAGCCGGCCAGGGAGGCCGGCGTGTCGAAAGCAAGCTCGTGCAGTTCGACGCGGTCGCGGTAGGCGGCCGCGCGGTGCGGCCGAGTCTCGGCGGCGTTGTCGTCGAGTAGTTCGCGGACGGCGTCGGTGACGAGCTCGGCTCCGGCCTGGGTACCGGGGCTGCCGAACGCGCCGAGCGGACAGACGACGATGCGGGTGCTCATGCGGCCTCCGCGACCTACGCGCGACAATTGAGCCCGACGCGCCAGCGAGGGAGGTCTTGTCCCTCGCTGGCGCGTCGGGCTCAATATTATGCCGCGCGTTCGGCGAGCGTCAGGTCGTCCAGTAGGCTCTTGCGCACGCCTGCGCTCAACGGCGTCTGGTGTCGGTAGGTGCGGTAGTCGGCCCGGGCATCGGCTTGCTGCTGCGGGTCGCTGAGCGCGGCGCGGAACGCCGGTGTCGGCGCGAACTCCAGCCAATGAGCGGTGCCGCCGCATCGGTCTTCCGGGCGACACGTCACCCACTTCGGTTGCAGTGTCTCGTCGCCGGCCGTCAGTACCAGGTGGTTTCCCGCCAGGTCGCGCCAGAATGCCAGTTCCTTTCCCCAGTCGGGGCCGTCGGGTACGTCGAGGATCAGGGCCGCCTGCCAGGTGCCGCGGGCCGGCAGCAGGCGGTTGTAGACATCCAATTCGGCCTGCACGCGCGCCGGTTCCGCAAGCCGGGCGACGCGCAGCACCTCCTGCACGCGGAACCACAGCGTTTGCCGGTTCTCGAAGACCAGCGTCAGCCGCGGGCCAAGGCGCACCCGGCGGTAGCGGTCGAGGTACTTCGACTGGGCCGCCAGCAACTCCGAGCGGCGGGCGACGTAGTCGTCGAGCGGCAGAAGGTCGTCCGGCGCGAGCGGCGTCATCGGCGCGGTCCTCCGGGCACTGACATGTAGCCTGGCGGCCCGCGGACGTCAAGCGCAACTGGCCTGCGGCCCAGGGTCGAAGAGGCGATGCACTGAGTTGACCCCGGCGAGTCGGGAGCGTCCGCGACCGGCGGGGTTCTTCGACACCGGTCGCTGACGCGCCCCGCGCGCCGTCGATAGCAGGTCACCATGCAAGTCGTGTTGATTCCCGGCGATGGCATTGGCCCCGAGGTGACGCAGGCCGCCCAGGAGGTCGTCGCGGCCACTGGCGTCAAACTCGACTGGGCGATCGCGCCTGCCGGGGTCGGGGCCGCCGAACAGTTCGGCGACCCGCTGCCCGAGCAAACGCTCGACCTCATCCGTCGCCACCGCGTCGCCCTCAAGGGGCCGTGTACCACCCCCGTCGGCAAGGGCTTTCGCTCCATCAACGTGCGGCTACGTCAGGGCCTCGATCTGTACGCCAGCGTGCGGCCAGTGCGGACACTGCCGGGCGTCAAGGGACCGTACAGCGGCGTCGATCTCGTCGTCGTGCGCGAGAATACTGAGGGGCTGTACTCCGGACAGGAACACGTCGTCATCCCCGGCGTGGTCGAGAGCCTGCGCGTGGTCACGCGCGGTGCGGCCGAGCGGATCGTGCGCTTCGCGTTCGAATTGGCCCGCCGCGAGGGCCGGCGGCGCGTTACCTTCTGCCACAAGGCCGACGTGTTGCGCCTCTCCGATGGCCTGTTCCTCGACTGTGCCCGCCGAGTCGCCGACGAGTACCCGTTCATCGACTTCAAGGAGCTGCGGATCGACAATCTGTGCATGGAGCTGGTGCTGGAACCGGGCCAGTACGACGTGCTGGTGATGGAGAACCTCTTCGGCGACGTGATTAGCGATCTGTGCGCCGGTCTCGTCGGCGGGTTGGGGCTGGTGCCGGGGTCGAACGTCGGCGCGCGGCACGCGGTCTTCGAGGCAGTCCACGGCTCGGCCCCGGACATTGCG
>CAZNSL010000989.1:0-2089 GCA_964574975.1 uncultured Alcaligenaceae bacterium
CAGTGGCACGAGCCGTTCGAGCGCGGCACGGGCGAACGATTCACCCAGGGATGGCGATGCGTCGAGCGCGGCCGCCAGCACCCGCGGCAGGGCATCGCGGCCGGGGCCGGGGGCCGCCAGGAGTTGCGTCAGCCGGCGGGCCGTCTCGCCGCGGTCGGCGGCCGAGCGAGCTGCGGCGAGTTCGCGCTGGAGGTCGTCGAGTTCGGGCAACAGATAACGGTCGCGGTACGGGTCGAAACGCACCGCCGGCTCCAGGACGAGCGAGTGCTGCCGGAGCCGCTCGGCCTTGTAGACGAGCCAGCGCTGTCGGATGGCCGCGTCGCTGCGCTCGGCCTCTTCCAAGGCCGCGAGCCGGGCAAGCAAGGGCGGCGGCAGCGGCCCGCCGGCGTGACCCTCGAACGCCTGGCCGATGCGGAACTCGTAGGCGGCGAGCAAAATGTCGTGCGCGGCGTCCTGCCCGGCGAGGGCCGTGCGGGCCTGCGCGGTCAAGTCCTGGCACGAGCTCCGCTCGCCGAGCCGGGCCAGGCCCCAGGCGATGGTCAGGTCGGCGTAGGCGCGGGTGAAGCGCAAGGGCGACCCGCCGGGCGTCGCGCCGCTGGCGGCCTGCCACACGTCGTCGAGGTTCGGCAGGCCGGGGCCGGTCGCGGCCCGCTCGGTCAGCCAGCGGTGGACCGGCTCGCGCGCCGCCTTCAGCCAGTCGCGCACCGCCTGCACGCGCTCGCCGGAGCCGGGGCCGGCGTAACGCAGGAAGGTCGGCACGTCGAGGTCCACGCCGAGACCGCGCTCGTAGAGCCGTTCGAGCAGCCGATCGCGGGCGCGGGCCAGACCGACCACGTCGCCACCGGCCAGCCGTGCGAGTGCCCGCCGGGCCAGCCACGCGGCTCGCACCGGCAGGTCCGGCTCGCGTTCGTCGAGGAGCCGTTGTGCTCGGCCGAGATCGGCAGTGTCGGGCGGTTCGTTGGCGGCGGCGGCCCACACGGCGTAGGCGGCGACGGCCCGGACGTTGGCGGACGACGGCTGCCGGTCCAGCCAGCGCTGGAGCCTTTCGGTCGACGGCGTGCCGCGCGGCGAGCGCGTCTCGGCCCGCAACCAGGCGAGCGCCCACGCGGGCGATGGCTCGTCTTGCTCCCACAGGGCATTGAGCCAGCAGATCGCCGCGTCGCCCGGCTGGTCGATGGCCGCGTAGACGGACGCCAGCTCCGACCACAGCGCCCGCCGGCCGTCGCCGTCGGGCAGGGCGTCGCCGGCGAGGAACTGGCCTTCGAGGGTGCGGCGGCGGTCGTCGGATACGCTCTGTGGCGGTGGCGGCTCGGGCGCTCGTCTCGCGGACTCGACTCGCGGCGTCACTCCTCTCGGGGCGGGCGCGGGCGTCAGCCAGTTGACTATGCGCTGGAGCAGGCCGGGTGCGGCTGGCTGTGGCGGTGCAGGTGGCGTCGACTTCGGCCGGGCTGGCCGCGGCTGGACGGGCCGGCGCGGCTGGGCCGGGCGCAACTCGCGGGCCTCGAACGGCAGCATGGCGAACGGCTTCTCGATGGTCGCCGGAGTCAGCGCCGCCGCCGCGTGATCGGGCGGGTACGCCACGAACTGATCGAGCGGGTGGAAGGCCGAGGTCGGCAGCGACTGCGGCGCGAAGCCGCCGCGACCGTCCGGCTTCAGCCAGACGACCCGCGTCGGGTCTGGCGCGAGCAGTTCGCGCACGGCATCGCGGCGCAAGGGCGGCGATAGCCGCTCGCCGATGGGCACGAACAGGTTCGGCAGTCGCAGATGCGGGCCGTACCTGGCCGCGTCGAGGACGAGGACCGGCGGCCCGTGTTTGCCCGGCCGTGCCCGCAGCACCGCCACGCGCCGGCCACCTGCCATGGCGACCGCCAAGCTCAAGCGGGAGATGAGTGCGTCGTCGCACTGTTCGACGAGCGCCTTGAGCCGCGGCAACTGCTCGCCGGTCAGCACCCAAATCTCGGCCGGCTCCACGCCCCGCGCCGGCACGAGCCGCAGCGTCGCCGGCAGGCGTATCGCGGTGGCATCGGCCGGTGCGTCGGCGGATGGCAGCGAGAACAGGTCCGGCCCGGTGGGGAACGGCGCATCGTCG
>CAZNSL010000989.1:2099-2548 GCA_964574975.1 uncultured Alcaligenaceae bacterium
CGCCCAGTCGCGCGGCGGCCGCAAGAGCGCGATCTGCCCCGCCGGTGGTTCGATGAGGTCCGCGAGCGGGTGTCGGCTGCCGAGCGCGACCCAGACGCGCGAGGCACGTCGGGCGTAGATGCGCACGTCCGTCCGCAGGAGTGTGGCGAACGGAGGCCGCTCGACCAACAGGTACGCGGCACCGCTCGCGTCGAGCCGGGCGAGGACCTTGCCCGCACCAAGCCGTCGCAGCTCGGCGGCTAACCGCGGAAGGCCAGCAGCGTCGGGTAGTTCGATCAGTACGGACGGTGGAGCGTCGTCGCCGTCGGGGGCGAGCGGCAACAGGTACGGCCAACAGGGCACTTCGTCGGTGAGTTCGACGCCGCTCGAACCCTGGACGGCGGCCCCGAGGCGCGCCAGCGCGGCGACGGCGTCGCGCGGCAGCGGTGCGGCCGGCTGAAGCCAGAGTC
>CAZNSL010000990.1:0-2544 GCA_964574975.1 uncultured Alcaligenaceae bacterium
CGAGGAGCAGAAAGCGTTCCTGCGCAGCGTGCTGACCTACTACTTGGAGTTCGCGGCCGAGCCGGGCGAGGACCGCGCGGGCCGCGAACGGTTGGCGGCGGCCCACCACCGGCTCAGCTTGATTCACGCACGACTTGGGCAGGCGCAGGAAGGAGTCCCCGTATGCCAACGGGCCGTGGAGTTGTACGCGGAGTTGGCCGCCGACTTCCCAACCGTGCTCGACTACCGCCAGAACTTGGGCGTCAGCCACAATGAGCTGGGCACCCTGCTCGAAGACCTGGGCCGTCAGCCGGAGGCGGAGACGGCCTTCCGTGCTGCTCTGGCCATCCGGGAAAAGCTGGCCGCTGACTTTCCGACCGTACCTGCGTACCGCCAGGCTCAGGCCGGCAGCCACACCAACCTGGGCAACCTACTCGACCTCGTGGGTCGCCGGCCGGAGGCGGAGTCAGCCTTACGCGCCGCCCTGGCCGTGCAGGAGCGACTGGCCGCCGACTTCCCCGCGACGCCCGAATACCGGCAGGAACTGGCCAAAAGCCATTCCAACTTGGGCATACTCCTCGACGCCGTGGGTCGTCGGCCGGAGGCGGAGGCGGCCTTCCGCGCGGCCCTGGCCGTCCGGGACAAGCTGGCGGCCGCCTTTCCCACCGTGCCCGCGTACCGCCACGAACTGGCCCAGAGCCACAACAATTTGGCGACCCTGCTCGACGACCTGGGCCGCCGGCCGGAGGCGGAGGCGGCGTACCGGGCGGCCCTGGCCGTGCAGGAAAAGCTGGTGGCCGACTTCCCCGTCGTGCCCGCGTATCGGCAGGATTTGGCCGGCAGCCACAACAACCTGGGCGTCCTGTTCGAAGCCTTGGGCAAGAAGCCAGAGGCGGAGGCGGCCTTCCGCGCCGGTCTGGCCATCCGAGAGGCGCTGGTAGCTGGCTTCCCCGCCGTGCCCGCGTACCGGCAGCAACTGGGCAGCAGTCACAACAATCTGGGTATCCTGCTGAGCGCCCTGGGCCGCCGGCCAGAGGCGGAGGCGGCGTACCGGGCGGCCCTGACGATCCGCGAGAAACTGGCGACGGACCATCCGAACGTGCCGGCCCACCGCCTGGAGTTGGATGAAACGCTCCTCTCCCTGGGAATCCTGTTGGTCCAGGTCGGCAAGGCGTCCGAGGCCGTGACCGCCATCGCCCGCGTCGCCGCCGGCCCCGCGACACCGGCCGACACGCTCTACGCCTGCGCCTGCGCTCTCGCCCAGGCGGCCGCCGCGACGAGCAACCCCGACGCCACCGCCCATGCCGCCCGCGCCGTCGAGCTGCTACGGCAATCCATCGCCAAGGGCTTCCGCGATGTCGCGCACATGCTCGCGGACGCTGATCTCGCCTCGCTGCGCCGCCGCGACGACTTCGCCACCCTGCTGTGGGAGTTGGCCGACGGGGTGCCGCCGGCGAAGTGACGTTCCCGAGGGCCGACCCATGACGGGTCGAACGAACCCTTCACTTGCGCTCCGGGCTGGCCTGGCGCGCCGGGCTGGCTTAGGCGACCCCGCTCGCCAAATACTTGTCGAAGAACTCGCGCACCCGGCGGCGGTACTCGTCGCCGGCCAGGGCCAACGCCTGGTTGTGCTTCGCCCCCGGCACCACCCACAGCTCCTTCGGCCCCTTCGCGTAGCCGACCAGCTCCGCCGCCATCTCCGGCTTGATGTAGGTGTCGTTGCCGCCGTGGATCGCCAACCACGGCTGCGCGAGGCGCTTCAGCTCGCGTTCGACCCGGGCGACGCGGATGCCGCGCTCCTTCTCGACCGAGCGCACGCCCAGGTAGGCGTGGATCGCCCACATCCAGGTGCCGATCAGCCCGTGCAGCACCCGCCGCCGATCGTAGATCGACAGCCAGACGCGCATGTACGGGATCATCACGACGTAGTGGCCGAACGCCCCGTCGGTGGCACAGCAGCGGATCGCCGGATCGCGCGACGCCAGCACCAGCCCGGCGTTTGCCCCCTTGCTGACGCCGTAGAGGCCCACGCCCTTCGGGTCGGCGTCCGGCCGCTTCTTCAGGTAGTCGAGCGCCGCGGCGGCGTCGCCGACCTCGGCCTCGGTGACCCACTGCAGCGGCTCGAAGCCGGGCTGCTTGTCGCTGTCGCCCTGGTTGCGCGGCTCCCAGGCGAACACGTCGTAGCCGGCCGCGACCAGGTAGTCGCAGTACTCGGCGCAGGCCCAGCGGTTGGAGCCGAACTCCAGGCCGAACAGGATCACACCGCGGCGCTGCGGCACGGTCGTCTTCCAGTAGCACCCGCGCAGAGTCAGGCCGTCGGCCGAGCGGAAGGCGACGTCGTCGGCCCCGGCCGGCGGCTGGCCGCGCGGGATGATGAACAGCGGCTTTTCCAGGAAGATGCGGGCGATGTGGTCGCCGTAGTTGATGCGCAGCCAGACCATCATGGCCGTGAGCAGCAGGCTGAGCACGCCACTGAGATAAGTGCTGCAGGCGACCGCGAGGCCGATCACGATGCAGAGCCGGCACCACAGCCCGATCATGCCCTTCAGGAAGTTCACGGAGAAA
>CAZNSL010000991.1:0-2539 GCA_964574975.1 uncultured Alcaligenaceae bacterium
GGCCCCGCCGTTCCGCGTCGCGGAACTCGATCTGATGCACGCCGGCGGCTTCTCGTGGGAGGGCGACCTGATCGACCTGGCGCTGGAGGACCAGCTCATCGACAAGAGCGGGGCGTGGTTCAGTCTGGCCGGCGGCGAGCGGATCGGCCAGGGCCGCGAGAACGCTAAGCAGTGGCTGCGCGACAACCCCGACCGCGTCGCCGAGTTGCGCCGCAAGGTGCTGGAGAAGCGCGGCCTGGCAGGCACGCCGGTCCACGAGAAGAACGGCGAGCCGGTCGAAGCCCCGACGCCGACACCGACGCCGAAGCGCGGCAAGGCGGCGGCCACGGCGGAGAATTAGCCACAGATAAACACAGATAAACACAGATGGAGGCGGAGACGATCAGGTCCTCCGCCTCCATCTGTGTTTATCTGTGGCTAATTCTCCGCCGTGGCCGATTTGGTACAATCGTAGAGTGTCACGCCCTCACCCGAGGCTAGCCATGCCGCGCGGCACCGTTCTCGCTGTCGCCTTCGTGTTGACCGCCGCCGCGGCCGCCGACGACGACACCCGCAAGCTCGAAGTCGCCCTGCAAGCCGCCATCGCCCGCGCCGAGCCGGCTGTCGCCTGCGTCCAGGTCTTCCGCACGCCCGATCGGCCGCCCGATCCCTCGCGTCTACCCACCGAGCCGGAACGCAACGCCGTCCCCGATTTCTACGGGTCCGGCATCGTCATCGACCCTTCCGGTCTCGTCCTCACCTGCAACCACCTCGTTGGCGATGCCCGCAACGCCCAGCGCATCGCGGTGCGCCTGCCCGGTAAGCGAGACGCCGACGGCACCGAAACCCCGTCGCGCGAGTACGGTGCCACCATCTACGCCTCCGACTATCGCAGTGACCTGGCTGTGCTGAAGCTGGACCGGGCCGGGCCATTGCCGGCCCTCGCCATCGGCCGTGGCGAAGTCCTGCGCAAGGGCAGCATGGTCCTGGCGCTCGGCCATCCGTTTGCGGCCGGGTTCCGCGATGGCAGCGCCAACGCGAGTTGGGGCATCGTCGGCAACCTGCGCCGCCGGCTGCCCGTCGGTACGACGGAACAGGACCGCGACAAGCCGTTCAGCGCCTTCGGCACGTTGATCCAGACCGATGCCCGGCTCCAGATCGGCTCCAGCGGCGGGGCCCTCGTGAATCTCGACGGCAAACTCGTCGGCGTGACGACGGCCACGGCTGCCATCACCGGCGTCGAGTCGCCGGGCGGCTACGTGGTGCCGCTGGACGGTAACGCCCGCCGCATCATCGAGGTGCTGAAGCGCGGCGAGGAGGTCGAGTACGGTTTCCTCGGCGTCGGCACCCGCGAGGACACATTCCGTAGCCGGACGCACGTCGGGCCTGGCGTCCAACTGACCACAGTCTCGGCCAACTCGCCGGCCGCACACGCCGAACTCGAGCCGGGGGACGTGATCCTGGAAGTCAACGACGTGCCGGTCCGCGACCGCGAGGACCTGTTTCTCGCCCTCGGTGCCGGCCTCGCTGGTCACAAGACCGAATTACTCGTCGCGAAGGGCGGTTCGGGCCGGCCCACTCCGGTCACCGTCGTACTGGCCAAGGCTGGCGGCAAGTACGCCAAGAACGTGGCGACCAACCGACCGAAGGCATACGGCGGGCTGCGCGTGGACTGGACGAGCGTCACCGAGGCCAGCGGCGCGCCGATCCCGCGGGGCGTGATCGTCCGCGAGGTCGCCGGCCAGGCCAAGGCCGCCGGCCTGAGCGAGAACGAATTGATCACCGAGGTCAACGGTCAACGAGTGTCGAACCCGGCCGAGTATTACAAGCTGGCCGAGAAGGCGGCGCAGTCCGGCGACTCGCTCCGGCTCACGATCCGCGGGGAGAAGACGCGCACCGTCACCCTGCCGTAGTAGACGATATGCGTTACGCCATCTGCAACGAGACGTTCGAGGACTGGGAGTTCGCCCGCGTCTGTGCGACCGCGGCCGAACTCGGTTACGGCGGTATCGAGGTTGCGCCGTTCACACTCGCTCCACGCATCACCGACGTGTCGGCCGAGCGCCGAGCGGAACTGCGCCGGCATGCTGCGGATGCGGGCATCGCCGTCGTGGGCCTGCACTGGCTCCTGGCGAAGACCGAGGGCTTCACGGTCACGTCGCCCGATGCCACGGTGCGTGCGACGACGGCCCACTACCTCGGCGAGTTGGCTCGCGGTTGCCGCGACCTGGGTGGCGACCTGATGGTCTTCGGCTCGCCGATGCAGCGACGTATCCCACCCGGCAAGACGCTGGCCGAGGCGACCGACTTCGCGCTCGACACGTTCGCACGGGCGCTGCCGGAGATCGAAGACGCTGGTATCCGCGTCTGCCTGGAGCCGCTGGCCCCCACCGAGGCGGACTTCCTGACGACGTGCGCCGAAACCGGCGCGCTACTCGATCGCATCGACCACCCGAACTTCGTGCTGCACCTGGATGTCAAGGCGATGTCGTCGGAGGCGGAACCGGTGTCGGAGTTGATTCGGAAGTATGCGGCGCGGGCGGGCCACTTCCACGCCAAC
>CAZNSL010000992.1:0-2536 GCA_964574975.1 uncultured Alcaligenaceae bacterium
CAAACCGGGCCGACCCGTGGCGTGGCTCGGGTCCACGATGATCGGCAGGAGGCGTTGTCCCTTCACGTTCGGCACGGCACTCATGTCGAGCATGTTGCGCGTCGACTCCTCGAAGGAGCGGACGCCGCGCTCGCACAGGACCACGTTCGGGTTGCCGGACGCCAGGACGTATTCCGCCGACATCAACAGGTCCTTGACGGTCGCGCTCATACCACGCTTGAGTAGCACCGGCCGCGGGGCCTGTCCGACTTCTTTGAGTAGGTCGAAGTTCTGCATGTTGCGGGCACCGATTTGCACCATGTCGGCGTATTCGGTGACGATGCCGACTTGCCGCGGGTCCATGACCTCGGTGACGACGGGCATCCCGTGGTTCTGTCCGACCTCGCGCAGGATGCGCAAGCCCTCGACGCCCAAGCCCTGGAAGCTGTAGGGGCTGGTGCGCGGTTTGAATGCCCCGCCGCGGAGGATGTTCGCACCGGCCTGGCGGACGCGGTCGGCGATGGCGTCGAGGCCGTCGTAGCTTTCGACGGCGCACGGGCCCGCGATCATCGCCAGGTGGCCACCACCGATCTTGACGGGACCGACGTGGATGACCGAATCCTCGGCGCACAACTCGCGACTGGCGAGCTTAAACGCCTTCATGATCGGCACGAGTTGCTCGACGCCGGGAATGGCCGCGAGCGTTTCCAATTGGGGCTTGGTTTCGTCGCCGATCACGCCGATGATCGTGCGGTGTTCGCCACGGCTGTAGTGCGTCTGGAAGCCGAGTTCCTTGACCCGGTCCAGGATGTGCTGGATTTGGCCCTCGGTGGCGTCGGGCCGCACGACAATGATCATTGGTGAACCTGTACGTTGCGGGCGGATGACCATGACGCCTGTACCTCCCGGGCGTGGGGAACGGCACCCTACAGGGGAACCGCCGTCCCGCGGCCGGGATCACACGGCCAACGATATGGTATTCGGCTCAGTCGTTATCGACTGTCGCCATGGGAAACGAACCGAGGACCGTAACCTGCTCGCAGGCCCCCTCCAAGGCGTTCAGGGCACGCTTAGATTTCGGGTCGTCGGCATGGCCCTCGAAGTCGGCGAAGAAGACGTACTCCGGCTTGGTCGAGCGCGACGGGAACGACTCGATCCAGGTCAGGTTGATCTTGTTGCTCTTGAAGATGTTGAGCGCGTCGGCCAGCGCCCCCGGCGCGTGCGGTACCTTAAACATGATCGCAGTCTTGTCGTGGCCTGTCTTGGCGACCTCTTGCTGGCCGATGACGGCAAAGCGCGTCTCGTTGAACGGGAAATCCTCGATGTCCTCGCTCATGATCCGCAGGCTGTAGCGCACTGCCGCTTGTCGACTGGCAACCGCTGCCGCACCCGGTTCCGTTTGCGCGAGTCGTGCCGCGTTGGCCGTGCTGGACACTTCGACGATGGCCGCGTGCGGCACGTTCTTCGACAACCAGTTGCGGCATTGCGATAGCGCCTGCCCCTTGCTGTAGACGCGACGAATCTCGGCTTGTTCGCAGTTGGCGAGGAGGTTGTGGTGGATGCGCAGGCGGATTTCCGCACAGATTTTGAGCTGCGGTAGGCGCATGAACATATCGAGCGTGTCGGACACCCGGCCATCGGTCGAGTTCTCCAGCGGCACGACGCCGAACTCGGTATGGCCGCGGTTGACCTCTTCGAACACGGCCGAGATGCTACCGACCAGCGAATACTCGACGGCCTGCCCGAACCGCTCGACGGCGGCCAAGTGGCTGTAGCTGAACTCCGGCCCGAGGCACGCGATCTTCTGGACGCGTTCGAGTGCCCGCGCCCCGCTCATGATTTCGCGGTAGATCGCCCGGATGGTCGCCTCGTCGAGCGGCCCTTTGTTAGCCGCAAGTACGTTTGCGAACACCTCCTCTTCGCGGCCGGGAGAAAAAACAGCCCCGCCCTGTTCGGTCTTGATGTGACCGATCTCGCTCGCAAGTTGCGCACGCTCGTTAACGAGCTTGAGGATCGACAAGTCGAGTTTGTCGATCTGCGATCGTAAGCTCTTTAGCGACGCGAGGACCTTCGCGGATGGAGTTGCAGACCCGCTGTCGTTCTTGCGCGTCATGTCCTACCTCGGCGGTGCGGAACGAAAATTTAGCCCTAGTCTAGAGATAGGTGAAATCGGAGTCAACGAACTGCCGCGCCGAGATCGACGAATCGCCTCTCGGGGTCGCTGAGTCTGGCACACGGTTCTCCCAAACACCTGCCAATTCGGCAGCGAAACAACGATTTCGCGCAGGTTGCTTCTCCGATCCGCGAAATGTCATCCGATGTAAGTCTTATTCTAGAATGACTTAACGCATCCAGTCACGCGAGTATCAGAGGCGGCACTAGAGTTGCTGAATCTCTGAGAAGGCAACTACCTCTAAACCGGGGAACACTGGCTCGAACATACCTGAACGTCCGTACGGTCCTGCACTTTAGGACAACGGCGTCCAACTTTCCTAGGAGCAAGACCCGTGGCAACTGAGAAAATCATCGGCATCGACTTAGGCACGACAAACTCGGC
>CAZNSL010000993.1:0-2531 GCA_964574975.1 uncultured Alcaligenaceae bacterium
AGCGCTGCACTTCTTGGCTAGCACGGCGCTGCACTTTTTGGCTAGCGTTTACAGGCGGCTTCTCGCCACGGTGGGGATTGTCTTCCTCGCCTCATCTGCGACGTTGAGCGTGAGCCGGGCCTTCGGCAACAAGGCACTGGCGCATCGTGGGAACGAAGATGCCGCTCCAGGAACTGCGCTTGGCCGCAACGTGTCGCGTGGATGAGTGAATGGCGTTGCGGCGCGCGCCTTCGGCGGTGGCTCGCCGGGGTCAAATGCTGGCTGTCGGCGTCTTCTCGGCTGCATTCCGGCGCTACGCAATAGCCGGGGCTTCGCCTTCGACCAGGCCGCCGTCGTTGGCGTGCTGGATTACGTCGTCGGTGCTGTGCGGGTCCACCGCGCGGCAACTGGCCGTCAGGCGGTCGGCCACACCGCGCAGCCACAGTCGCCAGTCCTCCGGCGTTATCCCCGCCGGGCACACCTGCGCGAACTCGCCGCACAACAGGATCAGCCGCAATAAGTGCCGGAAGACGATCCCTTCCTGCTTCGTCAGGTCGCGGTTGCGGACGTACAGGTTGAAGTTGTCGCCGTATTCGCGCAACAGCGCGTTCGCGCACCACACTGGCTGGGCCGTCGCGTCGCCGACGTCGGGGTGCGTCGCCTCGAAGAAGAGCAAGAGTTTGTCGGCCAGCGCCGGTGGCCGTTCGACCCAGCCATCGTCCTCGTCGTCGTCTTCGTCGTCTTTGGGCGGCTCCGGGGCCGCGATCAAGCCGCGGGCGATCAGCAGCGGGTCGAGCTTCGCCTGGAGTGGGCCGGGCGGCAGGTCGTCCGGCAGCGGCGGACGGACGAACTTGAGTAGCGGCCGCGGCATCTCCAGCACGCTTTCGAGAGCTTGCAGCCGCTCGGCGTCGTTGGCATCGCCGAGGTGGTCGAGTAGGTACGCCCCGTAGACGGGGTGGATGCTGCGGAAGACGAGTAGGGTGTCGAGCTTCGGCGTGGGGGTCGCGGTCACCGAAAGCCCACCCGTGGCAACGGGTGGGGGTTCAGACCCACCCGTTGCCGCGGGTGGGTTTTCGGGGGGTGGGGGCGGGTCGAGCACCACGAACCCGTGCTCGTGCAGCGTCACCAGCATCTTTTCGAGTTGCTTCTCCTGAGCCGCGACGCGTGGGGCATCGAGCAACCGCTTGCGGATCACCCGGCGGACGCGCTCGACCTCCGGCGAAACCTTCAACAGGTACGCCAACAGCCGCCACGGCAGCGGCCCCTTGCTGAACAGCTTGCCCGGCGGGGCGGCCTTGAGCCGGTCGAACATGCCCTCGGTCCAGTACTGAATCTTGTCGCTGCGCTGCGGCTTCTTCTTCTTCAGTGCCTTCTTCGCCTTTAGCAACCCGGGGTCGCGGGTGTCCTCTGGAATCTGGTCGTACTTCTTCTTCCAGCGCAACAACTGTACGTCGTCCTCGTGAGCTAGGACGTAGACGTAGCCCTTGGCGTCGTACTGCGGTCGGCCGGCCCGGCCGAAGATCTGATGGGCCGAACTCGGGTCGATCGGCTTCTCCTTGCCGTACGGCCCTTTCATGATCGTGTTCAGCACGACCGACCGGGCCGGCAGATTGATGCCCGACGCCAACGTCTCGGTGCAGACGCACACCGCGAGCAGCTTCCGCTCGAAGAGCCGTTCGACGACGCGGCGGTACTTCGGCAACAGCCCCGCGTGGTGGACGCCGACGCCGCGGTGCAACATCTGCTTGAGCTTCGGCCCGACGCCTTGCGTCCAGTCGAGCGCGTTCACCTCGTCGTGCAGTTCCGTCTTCGAGCGGCCGGGCAACAGGTCGAGACCTTTCAATTGCTCGGCGACGTTCCAGCAGGCATCGCGGTTGAAGCAGAAGACGAGAGCCGGGGTGCGGCGGGCGTCGTCGTCGCCCTTGCACATGGCGACGATCTGCTCGTTGAGCAGTTGGTCCGGCACCCAGTTGTAGTCGAGCGGCACCTTGCGCTCGGTGCCTTCGATCAGGTCGAGCTTCCGGCCGTGGACGCGGTCCAGCCAGTCGAGGAATTCCCGGCTATTCCCCACCGTCGCCGACAGGAGCAGCAGCCGGGCGTGGGCAGGCAGCATGTTGAGCGACAGTTCCCAGACGATGCCGCGCTCGATGTCGGCAAACGAATGGAACTCGTCCATGACGACGGCCGAGACGTGGTCGAACTGGAACTCCTCCGGGTGCAGCAGGCGGTTGAGCAAGATTTCGGCGACGACGACGAGGACGCGGGCGTTGGGGTTGACCTTGCGGTGCCCGGTGACGAGGCCGACGTCATCGCGGCTAAATCCCCAGCGTTCGGCGGCGGCCTGCATCTCGGCGAACTTCTGCTCGGTCAGGGCGATGAGTGGCGTGGTGTAGTAGGCGACGGTGTTGGTGTGCAGGGCCTCGTAGAGGGCGGCCTGGGCGATGAGCGTCTTGCCGGTGCCGGTCGGAGCGCAGACGAGGACGCCGCGGTCGGCGGTGAAGTAGGCGAGGATCGCGTCTTCCTGGAGCGGGTAGGGGGTGTAGGGCAACTGT
>CAZNSL010000994.1:0-2529 GCA_964574975.1 uncultured Alcaligenaceae bacterium
CACGGCGTCCGTGGTCTCGGGCGACGGCGGTGCCATGGCGGACGCAGGTGGCCCGACGAGGCGCACGGCAAGGGGCGCGATGGCTTCGGCCGGACCCGGCCGTCCGTTCGACACGAGGCCGAACAGCGCGAAGCCGAGCGCGCCGTGCACGACGAGCGACGCCACGAATGCCGGCGCGATGGCGGGAGGACGGCGGTCGGCAATCGTCATGGGCGGAAGCGACGAGGGGCGGCGCCACGGGCGCCACCCCTCGTCCGGATCGAACTCGCGCGCCGGTCAACCGTTGCGCGAGGCCGCGGTCAGTCGGCCAGCAGGCGCCACGACAGCCGGTGGCCGCCGCCGAACGCCTTGGGCCGGATCGTGACCGGCTCGATCGACGCGTTGGTCTCCTTCGTGTACACGATGGCGATGGTCGGGAACGACTTGGTCGGGTCCTCCAGCGCGACGAGCTCCAGGCCGACCGCACCTTCGGTCGAGAAGAAGTACGGCTGTTGCACGCCCCCCGTGTAGACCAGCGATTCGCCCGAAACGTAGTCGCGCGCGTAGATGTACGCGGGCAGCGACGTCAGGCACGGGTCCGGCTGCAGCACGGTGCCGGTGAACGAGAACACGTTGAACTCGGCGACGACGTCGACGACCACGCGCTGGCCCGCCGGCAGGTCGGCGTACCAGCCGTTGGGCGTGGCCACCGCCGCGCCGGTGGACGTGGTCAGGTCCACGGACGTCATGGACCCGCGCGGCGCGATCGGCAATCCGGCCGTCTTCGGCGTGTCGAGCGTGCCGTCGCGGATCGCGTAGGCGGTCTGGATCTGCTCGGGGCTCGGCGTGGTCAGGTCCGACGGATCGAGCAGCCGCCCCGTCCCGACGAGCACGAAGCGGTCGATGCCGTTGTTGACGTCGATCTCGATCTCGGGCGCCGTGGTGATGGGCTGCGGGGCGCTCGACGCGTCGGTGAGGTTCGCCAGCAGCACGGTCTTGGCCTGCCAGGCGGCCGGGTCGACATCCGACACGTCCCACCGCCACAGCCGGCCGTTAAGGTCGCCGCCGTAGATCTGCTCGAGCAGCTGGTTGGCGTCGTCCTTGACGTAGCCGCTGATCTGGCCGAGGCCGCTGGGGTTGAGCAGGCTGCCGGTGTCGGCCCCGGTCGTGTTCAGCGTGCGCAGCAGCGTGCCGTCGGAAGCGCGCAGCACGTACAGGTGGCCCTTGCCGTCGCCGCCGGGCTTGACGTTGTTGTAGCCGGACGAGACGATCACCACCCAGCCGTAGGCGCGGGTCTTGGCGATGATCGGCTCGCCGAACGAGAACTCGCTGTAGGGCAGCGCGAACTCCCACAGCACCCGCGTGGCGGCCTGCGCCTCGTCCGCGACCGCCGGGTTGGTGGCGTCGATGGCGAAGTACGTGTTGCCGCCCTTGCCGAGCCCGGACACGACGATCGAGCGCCAGTCCGGCGAGCACGCGGAGTTGGCGCCGCAGTTCGCGAAGTCGACGTCCTGCGTCTTCGGCGGGGAGTTGACGTAGAAGTGGTGCTTGAAGATCGGCGCGCCGCCGTCCTGGTAGGTCAGCGCCTGGATGCCCTTGCGCGCCTTGCCGCCCTCGTCGAACGCCGTGGTGAACACGCCGCTCGGCACGTACGCCCAGACCTCGCTGCCGCCGGTGTTCGGACCCGAGTCGTCTTCGCCGTTGAACACGTGGAACATGCCGTCGTTGGCACCGACATACACGCGCAGGCTGCGCGCGGCGTTGGCGGCCTTGTAGGACGCGTAGCCGTAGTCGTTCGCCTCGGTGAACGGCTTGTTCGCGGGGCCCACCACGACCGGCTTGCTGTCGCTGATGTTGCCGAGCTTCGCGTTGGGGCCCTTGCGCTCGCGGAACTGCCCGATGCCGGTGCCCTCGATCAGCGCCGGCGTCGGGCCCGCGCCGTACGTCGAGCCGCCGCGCAGGTAGGCGACCATCGCCTTCTGCCGCGTCACGTTGGCCGCCAGCGTGTTGAGCTGCGTGTTGGTGCCGGTGTTGAGGTCGGCCCAGCGGAACGGAATCACGGTGAAGGTCCCGGCGTCGACGTTGCGCGTGACGATGTTCCGGTTGAGGAACCACGTGTTGTCGAAGTCGTTGGCCGGCGACGTTCCCGGCGCGGGCGTGGCCAGCAGCGTGGTGAGCTTGGTGCCCGCCGACCAGCGCACGGCGCCTTCGACGCCGGTGGTCGTGTCGATCGTCACCTTCTTCAAATCGCCGGTCCAGCCGGGCTCGATCGTCGCTTCGTAGACGAAGTTGTTCGTGGCCGAGAGGTTGCGGCTCGCGAACGTCGCGCCCACACGCGCCTTGCGGCCGTTGAGGATGCCCGAGATGATGCTGCCGAGACCGTACGCGATCTCGATCGGCGTCTCCGCGAACACGAACTTGCCGCGGCCGTTGACCGTGGCGTGCCACAGGTCGTCGACGGCCACCGCGCGCGGGTTGCCCGCCGGGAACAGCGCGTTGTTCGGCGGTGCCGGGTAGTTGGGCGCCGTGAACCACTCCTGCGTGCCGGCC
>CAZNSL010000995.1:0-2529 GCA_964574975.1 uncultured Alcaligenaceae bacterium
CCTGCCGGTCCTCGCCGTCCACCGCCGGCCGCAGCGTCAACAGCTCGTACAGCGTCGCCCCGAGCGAGTACACGTCGGTGCGGTGGTCCACCAGGCCGTGGCGGGCCAGTGCCTGTTCCGGCGACATGTACCGCAGCGTGCCGAGGAGGTCACCCGACATAGTCATCCCGACCGCCGTATCGAGCTTGGCCAGGCCGAAGTCCGTCACCCACAGATTGCCGCCGGCGTCGAGCATCAGGTTGGCCGGCTTCACATCGCGGTGGACGACGCCCATGGAGTGGGCGAACTCCAGGGCGTCCGCCGCTTGGGCCACCAGTTCCGCCACCCGACGGAAGTGCGCCCGGTCCGGGCCGGACTTCCGCGTGGTGAATGCGGCCACGGGTGCGGTGGGCGAGCCGGGAGCGTGAGCGACCGGAGTTGGCCCGGACTCCGGTCGCTCACGCTCCCGGCTCACCGGACGCATCTCGTCGATCGCGTCCGCCAGGGAACGGCCGTCGATAAGCTGCATGGCGTAGTAGTGGACGCTGCGCTCGCAGCCGACGCCGTAGACCGGCACGATGTGCGGGTGGTGCAGCATCGCCGCCGCCTGCGCCTCGTGGCGGAAGCGGGTCAACTGCCGCGGGTCCATCGTCGCGGCCATCGGCAGCACCTTCAGCGCCACCCGCCGGCTCAGCGAGATTTGCACCGCCTCGTAGACCACGCCCATGCCGCCGCGGCCGACCTCGCGGACGATGCGGAAGTCGCCCAACTCGCCGAGCGGCGAGCCGGCCTCCGCGGCTGGGTCGGCGGACGCGTCCAGGCCCATCAGCACCTCCATCGCGGGCAACATCCGCCGCAATTCGTCGGCGTGGTCGGGGTGGTCGGCCAGGAACGCCTCAACGGCCGACGGGTCGCCGGCCTGGATGCGGGCGGCCAGGGCGTCGAGCAGATCGTCGAGCCGCGACAGTGGGGCGTACGTGCGAGTCGCATTGGTCATGGCTCGCCCTCCACGCCGAGTAGCCGGCTCAGCCGGTCGAGTGCCCGGCGGTGGCGCATCTTCACCGCGCTCTCGCCGATCCCCAGGACGGCGGCGATCTCGGCGGTGGGGAGTTGCTCCAGGTAGCGCAGCACCAGGACTTCGCGATCCGCGACCGCAAGCCGGGCCAGGGCCACCCGTGCCCGCTCCTGCAACTCCTTACGGACCAGGTCGTGACTGGGGCTGGTGCCGTTGCCGGCCAGTCGGTGGGCCAGCAGCACGGCCGAGTCCTCGGGCAACGCCAGGATGCCCGGCTCTTCCCGCAGCACGCTGCGCTTGCGGGCCTGGACGTGCCGCTCGTGCAGCTTGACCAGCCGCTCCCACGCCAGCCGCCGCAGCCAGGGGTAGAACGGCACGGGGCGCTCGCGCATGTAATCGTCCAACTTGCGGTCGGCCTCGATCAGCGCTTCCTGTACCACGTCGGACGGATCGATGCGAGCGGCCAGCCGCGCGTCGATACGGACGGCAACCATGCGCCGGAGGCGGTCGCGGTGGCGGGCGAGCAGTTGCTCGCGGGCCGCAGCGTCGCCGCCGCCGGCGGCCTGCAACAGCTCCTCGGTGTCGGGGGCGTGCGCGGTCATAGTGAGTCCCTTACGACTGATCTGCGAAACGGTGGAAAATGGTCACAGGGTCGATGGTGACCTATCTCACCGCGCAACGCAAGTGGCGACCGGCGAAAGTCCTGGCCGACCACTGCGTCGCGCCGCGCCGACGCGAGACCGGCCGCGCCGTAGAATGGACCCCTCTCGTAAACAGCCACCCAGGAGAGGCCGTCGGATGAAGATTGCCGTCATTGGCACCGGGTACGTCGGACTGGTCAGCGCCACCTGCTTTGCCGAGAGCGGCAACGATGTCGTCGGCATCGACAAGGACGAACGCAAGATCGCCACTCTCCACGAAGGTAAGCTGCCGATCTACGAGCCGGGCCTGTTGGAGTTGGTGCAGCGCAACACCCGCGACGGCCGGCTACGCTTCACCACCGACCTCGCCGAAGCCATCGTGCCGGCCAAGATCGTCCTCTTGGCCGTTGGCACGCCACAGTCGGCCCAAGGGGCAGCCGACTTGTCGGCCCTGTGGGCCGTCGCAGACGGCATCGCCGGCGTCCTCAAGAAGCACCCCGACGCCGCAAAGGGCAAGGTCGTCGTCACCAAGAGTACCGTGCCGGTCGGCACCTGCAAGAAGCTGGCCGACCGCCTTGCCGCGGCCGGCTGCCCCGCGGGCGTCGATGTCGCCAGCAACCCGGAGTTCCTCAAGGAAGGCGCGGCCCTCGACGACTTCATGAAGCCCGACCGCGTCGTCGTCGGCGTGCGTCGGCCCGAGGTCGCCGAGGTGTTGCGCGAGGCGTACTCGCCGTTCCTGCGCACCGAGCGGCCGTTTCTGGTCATGACGCCGGAGAGCGCCGAGATGACCAAATACGCGGCCAACGCCATGCTGGCGACGAAGATCAGCTTCATCAACGAGATGGCCAACCTGTGCGAGAAGGTGGGCGCGGACATCAACGACGTCCGCCGCGG
>CAZNSL010000996.1:0-2521 GCA_964574975.1 uncultured Alcaligenaceae bacterium
GCCCGACCGGCGTCGGCAAAACCGAGATCGCCCGCCGGCTAGCGCAGCTCGTCGGTGCGCCGTTTCTGAAGGTCGAGGCGACCAAGTACACCGAGGTCGGCTACCACGGCCGCGATGTCGAGAGCATGGTGCGCGACCTGGCCGAGATCGCCGCCGGCATGGTCCGTACCGAGATGCGCAAGACCGTCGAGTCGCAGGCGGCCGAGCGCGTCGAGGAGCGGCTGCTCGACCTGCTCGTGCCGAAGTCGGCCCATTGGGAGCCGGACGACTCCGAGGAGAACGAACGCCGCCGACGCACGCGCGACAAGATGAAGGCCCGCCTCGCCAAGGGCGACCTCGAGGACCGCCCCGTCGAACTCTCCGTCGAGCAGAAGACGGTGCCGGTGCAAATCTTCTCCAACATGGGCATGGAGAACATGGATGTGGACCTCCAGAACATGTTCGAGAAGATCATGCCGCGCGGCTCGCAGTCGAAGACGCTGCCGGTCAAGGACGCCCGCCGCATCCTCATGGATCAGGAGGCCGAGGCGCTCATCGACAAGGCGGCCGTCAGCGAGCGAGCCGTCGCCCTGGCCGAGAACGAGGGCATTATCTTTCTCGACGAACTGGACAAGGTGTGCGGCCCGTCGTCGGCCCACGGGCCGGACGTATCGCGGCAGGGCGTACAGCGCGACCTGCTACCCGTCGTCGAGGGAACGACGGTGAACACGCGGCAAGGGCCGGTGCGCACCGACCACATTCTGTTCGTCGCGGCCGGGGCGTTCCACGTCTCGAAGCCGTCGGACCTGATGCCGGAGTTGCAGGGCCGTTTCCCGATCCGCGTCGAGCTGACGGACCTCAAGCGCGAGGACTTCCTGCGCATCCTGACCGAGCCGAAGCACGCCCTGACCAAGCAGTACGCCGAGTTGCTGGCGACCGAAGGCGTGACACTGGAGTTCACTCGCGACGGCGTCGAGGCGCTGGCCGACATCGCCTACGAGGTGAACCGCACGACCATGAACATCGGCGCGCGGCGGCTGCACACGATCCTGGAGCGCGTGGTCGAAGAGGTGTGTTTCGAAGCCCCGGAGGTGGCGGAGAAGCGCATCGTCGTGGACGCAGCCCACGTCCGCGGCCGGTTGGAGGGCATCCTGCAGAAGGAAGACCTGAGCCGGTTCATCCTCTAGGCCGGTCGCTGGGTATTGTCGTCGAGTCGCGGTACGACACGTGAACCCGGCCAACGCATCGCAACCGAGAGTCCTGTCAAGCGATACGCCGGATCGTCATACGACGGGCAATGGCTATCGTCGTGCGAAACGGGCGTCTCTCAAAAGAAAGCGGCCGCCGGTTGAACCGGCGGCCGCAGCACAATCGTTATCGACGCTTCAATACGCTTCGGCTGTCACCTGCTCCATGACCCAATGGTTGGCGTCCTTGAGCATGTCGGGATGGAGCTTGTTCGTAGTGGCGTAGGTGTGCATGCGAACGTCGAGGCCGGCCGTGTACAGCAACTTGCGGTCGCGGCGGGCCATCGTCAGCGGCACGACCGCGTTGGCGATGCCGTGGCCGATCAACACCTTCAAGCCGCGGACGGCCGGCAAGCGGAAGAGCGGCCCGCGGGCCGGCAAGCAACCATTCAGGGCGATCACGCCGGCCACCTTTTCCGGGAAGCTCAGCGCCAACCGGTAGGCCGTCGTCGCCCCCTCGCAGATACCGGCCAGGTAAATGCGCTCCGAGTGGACGTGGTAGGTGCGCCGCGTCTGCTCGACGGCGCGGATGACGTAGTCCTCAATGGTCGAGTCGCCGGCGTCTTCGGCCCCCCAGCAGTAGCAGGCCCGGCCGCTGGCGCGGGTGCCGACGAAGTTGGGGCCGCGGAGGGCGATGCTGATGAAGTTGCGACGGCTCACGCGCGGAGCCAGGCGAAGGACGGTCTCTTCGTTGCCGCCCCGGCCGTGCAAGAAGACGATCAGCGGGTACGGGTAGTTCGGCTCGTAGCCGGCGGGCAGGAAGGTGCGGACGGGTTGGGCGTCGGGCGATTCGACGGCAGAGGAGTAATAGCCTTCGGCCGGTCGTCGCGTACGCCAAGTGAGGTCGGTGCGCGGCATGGGGAACCCCGAGGTCCGAGCGGTTGGCAGGAAGTCACGCGTCCTGCGACTTCGGGCCAAGCTTACGTTTCTGGGTCGGGGGTGTCAACGCATCGCGGAGCGGACTTGAGTCAAAACACCGCGTTTTTGCACGACTTGCGTCGGGATGCGCCGGTTAGGTCAAACGAGCCGGACCCGGCAAGCTGGGCCGAGTCTACGCGAGGATCGTTAGGGGCAAAAATGCCGGTCGAAACGGGGCCGATTGTGACGCCCTGACGGATCCTTGAGCCCGACGCGCCAGCGAGGGAAGTCGATTCCTCCCTCGCTAGCGCGTCGGGCTCAAGGGGGATGGATTACCTCCCCAAGTGTCCCTTCGCCCGAAGGTACTCGACGATCTGTACCGATGCTTCCTGCGGGGATGTGCCGGTCGCGTCGATCGTGACTTCCGCCGACTCCGG
>CAZNSL010000997.1:0-2511 GCA_964574975.1 uncultured Alcaligenaceae bacterium
CGCTGCCACTCCTCCGGGGCGCGCGTCGGCCTCGCGCGGGGGGCGGGGGGCGGCCCCGCCCCCCCCCCCCCCCCCCCCCGACTGGTCTCGGCGAGGCCGGCGAGCGGGGCCGCGTCAGCGCCCCGTGTCTTCGAACATCCGAAGACACGGGGCGCTGACGCGACCCCGCTCGCCGGACATCTCGGAAGGGGCCTCGGGGCGACGATCAATTCGTCGGCGCGGCCCAGTCGGCCAACTCCCACAGCAGGGCGGCGAAGTCGTCGCGGCGGCGCAGCGCGTCGAGGTCGGCGTCGGCGAGCAGGCGCGGCACGTTGCGGTAGCCGGCGGCGACGGCGCGGCGCAGCGTGGCGATGGCCTGGACGGCCAGTCGATCCGATGACGGGCCTGCGGCGGCGAGCGCGAAGATGCAGGCACAGTCGTAGAGCGTGTCGGCCGTCACCGCGGGTTCCTTGGCGATTTCTTCGGCCGTGGCGACACCTTCCGCGGCGCGGCCGAGGTGAATGAGACACGCCGCGCGGAACAGGCGGATGGTTCCCCGGAACCGGCCGGTGTCGCGTTCGAGGGCGCGTTCGCAGTCGGGCAAGGCGTCGGCGTACCGCTTGAGTGCCAGGTAATCGTTGGCCCGGTTCACGTAAGCCAGGGTCAGTTCGTGGCGCGCGAGGTCGAGGCCTGGGTCGGCCGCCGCGACTGGGGCCAAACGGTCGATGGCCTTCGTATGCCATTCGACGGCCGCGGTGGCGTTGTCTCCCTCGCGGAGAAAGGTGCCCAGGATAACCATCGTACTTGCCGCGTCGATCGCGTACTCCTTCAAGCCGGGGTAGGCGGCGCGCAACTCCTCGAACACCGCCAGTGCGGCGTGGTACGCCTCCTCAGCCTCGGGACGCTTGCCGAGGACCTCGGACACTTGCCCGAGGATTCGCTGGCTCTTGGCCCGTTCGCAGCGGTAATAGTGCGTGTCCTCGGATTCAACGGCGAGGCGATTCCTCATCGCCAACGCGGAGGCCAGGGCGTCGCGCGCCGCGGCGAACTTTCCCTGGGTAGCCAGCATGACGCCGAAACAGTGTCGCGTGTAGGCGAGTTCGTAGCGGAACACGATGTCATCGGGGAGTTCGGCGCGGAGGGTCTCGTGAAGCGTCATCGACGCACGGTACTCCGGTTCGGCTTCGGAGACCTTTTGGCCGTGTACCAGCAGGTTCGCCAGGCGGGTGTGGCTCTTGGCCAACTCGCGGCGGTAGTCGGCCACGGCGGGGTACTCGTCGGCGAGTTGCCGCTGCTGGCGGATGGCGTCACGGTACGCGGCCTCGGCGTCGGGAAGCTTCCCGAGTTCGACGAGCAAGTACGCCCGGTCGTGGAGACAGGCGGCCCGGAACTTCCGGTAGTTGGGCACGGCGGGGTAGTCGGCGGCCAGCCGTTCGTACGCCGCCTCGGCCGAACGGCAGGCGGCTTCCGCGTCCGCCTTGTCACCGAGCTTGGCCAGAAAATTGGCGACGCGGTAGTGGGCGTCGGCCACCAATTTGCGGCCCTCCTCATCGGTCGCCGCCTCGGCCGCGAACTCCCGGTAATAGCCCAAGGCCATTTGCAGGAACTCCCGCTGTCCGGCGGTCAGCTTGTCCTGGGTGCCGAGCCGCTCGATCATTTCCGGGGCGATCATCGCGTCCAGGGCCACCCGCGTCCGTCGCTTCTGCTCGCGGGTCGTTTCCAACGCCCGTTCGCGCTGCCACGCGACTGCGCCGAGAGCGGCCGACCCGATCAGCAGCGTCAGGCCGACGGCCGTCACCAGCCGCGCGTGGCGACGCACCCAGCGCCGGACTCGCGCCGCCAGCGGTTCCGCGTACGCCGTCACCGGCTCGTCGGCCAGCCATCGCTCCACGTCCGCCGTCAAGGCCAATGCCGAATCGTACCGGTCCTCCGGCCTGAGCGCCATCGCCTTCCGGCAGACGGCCTCCAGCGCTGGCGGCACATCGCCGCGGACCGACCGCGGCGGCGCGAACTCGCCCCGCGCGGCCCGATCGAGAAGATCGAGCATGCCTCCACCGGCGTAGGGAGCACGGCCCGTCAGCAGGACGTACAGCAGCGCGCCCAGGCCGAAGATGTCGGTGGCCGGGCCGAGTTGGTCCGACTCGCCCCGCGCCTGTTCGGGACTCATGTACGCTGGCGTACCCAGGACCTGCCCCGGCCGCGTGCCCGCCTCGCTGCCCACATCGGTCTCGCCAGACGGTAGCGTGGGCGTCGCCGCTGCCGCGCCGGTGGACCGTGCCGCTGCGTCGCGCTCCGCCGACCGGGCCAAGCCCCAGTCGACGACCAGCGTCTCGCCGTAGTTGCCGAGCATGACGTTGGCCGGCTTCAGGTCGCGGTGCAGCACGCCGCGGCTGTGGGCGTAGGCGATGGTATTGCAGACGGCGACGAAGCGCTGGAGCAGGTTGCGGAAGGCGAGGGAGGAGAAGTCTGGCGAGCCGGGAGCGTCAGCGACCGGAGGGTTCAAAAACACCCGGCGCAGTCCCGACCCGCAAC
>CAZNSL010000998.1:0-2510 GCA_964574975.1 uncultured Alcaligenaceae bacterium
GGTGTTCGGTGAAGGCGAAGCGTTTCCTCCACTGACCACCGATCACCGATCACCGATCACTACTGATACACCGTGACCGTCGCCTTGCGGCGCAGTTCCTCGACGATGTGCTTGTACTCGCGGTCGGCGATGATGTTCGTGAGTTTCTTGCGGATCGCGTCCTGCGTGGCGATGTCGAATGGCTTGCGGCCGGCGTAGTCGCGGCTGGCCACGCGGACGATGTGGAAGCCGAAGCCCATGTCGATCAGCGGGCCAACCTGACCCGACTTCAACGACCAGATCACCTCCGCCACCTGCGGCGGCGACACCTCGCCGCGCTTCGTTCCCAGGCCTTCGCCACCGCGCAGCTTGCTGTCGCCGTCGTCGTGCTGCTTCGCCAGTTCGGCGAAGTCCTCGCCGGCAACAGCCCGCGCCCGCAGTTTCTCGGCGAACGCTCGCGCCTCCGCCGGCGACGCGAACTTGCCGGCGTCCACGAAGATGTCCTGCCAGCGGACCTGGTCTTCGCCCTGGAAATCCTCCGGGTGCGCCTCGTAGAAGTCGCGGATCTTCGCCAGGTTGATCCCCTGGATGTACGGATAGATCAGGTTGCGCATGTACTCCATCATGACGAAGTTCCGCTCGATCTGTCGGCGCATGCCGGCGATCGTTAGGCCCTGGGCCTGCATGGCGGCCTTCAAGTCGTCGTCGGTGGCGAGTTTGAGTTGCTTGCGGATGTCGCGGATGCGCTTATCGGCCTCCTCGGTCGCGTTGGCGTTGAGCTTGGCGATCGCCTGCGTGTTGTTCTGCGCCTTGAGAACGGCGTAAGCCTGTTCGAGGACCAACTCGCGCTCGATCAGGCGGTCCAGTTCGCGCCGAGCGATGGAGTTGACGGCCGCCTCGCGCTGGTTTTCGGGGATGCGCATCAACTCGCCGAGGTACGGCGTCATCGCCTCGCGCAACTCTTCGTCGAGGATCGGGATGCCGTTGACCGTCGCGCGAATCTTGGCCGCCACCTGCGGGGCGTTAGCGGCTGAGTTGCCGCCGGCGGGGACCACCTCCGGCTGTTGGCCACGGGTGGCCGATGTCGCGGTGATGGGCTGTTTCGGCAGTAGTTCGGGGGCGTTGGCCAAGGCGGCTTCGGCAGCGGGCCGAGCCGCATCGCGGGCCGGCGAGGTGAAGCCGCTCACGCAGCCGCCCAGGCCGACGGCGGCGAGGCCGAGGCTCTTGCGAAGGAACTGGGCGGTGCGGCGCGCGCGCATGGCGACCCCTTGGCTCGTCCTGTGCCGTGGTCGTTTCACGAGAGTAGACCGGCCGGCGACGTATAGCGTCACCGACGGAGGATGCAAGAGGAATTAGCCACAGATGAACACAGATGAACACGGATGAATGCAAGAGCAACTCGTTGCATTCATCCGTGTTCATCTGTGTTCATCTGTGGCTAATTCCTCTTGCCTCATCTGTGGCTAATTCCTCTGTCAGTCCTCGTCCTCCGGCGGCGGCAGCGCCGGGTCGCCGGCCTCGAAGCGCGCCAATTGCCGACGGAAGTACGCCCGGCCCGGCTCCATCGCCCGGCAGCGGCGCATTGCTGCGAGCGCCTGGTCGCGCTCGCCGCGCTGGAAGTGGACCTCGGCCAACGTGTCGAGGTAGCCGGCGTTGGCCGGGGCCAGATCGACCGCCCGCGCCGCATGGGCCAACGCCGCATCCATGTCGCGGTGGCAGCAGGCCGCCAGCCACGCCGCACCGTTGTGGGCGTAGGCGCTGTGCGGGTACGTCTTGGCCATCGCCTCGTAGGGCGCGACCGCCTTGCGGTAGAGTGCCTCCGCGGCGGCCACCCTGCCACGGCGATCCAGTTCCGGCACGAGCAGCGTCGCTACGTCCTGGTGGCCCGGCGACAGCGCCAGTCCCGCGGCCGCATGGGCCAATGCCTCGTCGAGCTTGCCGGCCGAGAGGGCTGCTCGCGCCCGGAACGCCCGCACTGCTGCCGGCACCGTCAGGTATGCCCCGGCGTCGCTGAACGTGTAGCCGTGCGCCAGGAGTGCCGCGGACAGTCGCTCGTAGCAATCGGCGGCCCGGCCGTAGTCCTTGGCCGTCAGTGCCTCGCGCGTCCACTGCGTCAACAGGTTGCCGCTCGCCCAGGCGCTGTACCAGCCGAGGCGGCGGACCAGATCGCGCTCGCGCTGGGCCAACGCCGTGAGGTCGCGTTGGCCGAGTTCGGCCGCCAGGCGGGCGCGGCGAGTCGCGTCGCCCAACGGCAACCGGTGCGCCCGCTCTAACTGGGCCGCCGCTTCACTGGCCCGACCGGCCTTCTGAAGCGCCCAGCCGTGCAGGAACGGCGCGAGGAACGACAGGTCATCGCGGCGCACGGCGTCGTCGAATTCGTCGGCCTCCGAGGTCGGCTCGCCGGTGCGACTGGGGTCGCGCTGCCACGCGCCGGCGTAGGCATCCGCCGCCTCGGCGTAGCGTCCCTGGTCGGCCAGCAGGTCGCCGTGCCGCAGCCACAGCACGAAGTCGTCCGAACCGCGGGCCGCCTC
>CAZNSL010000999.1:0-2507 GCA_964574975.1 uncultured Alcaligenaceae bacterium
CGATAACACCATCCATATCCGTCTCACCGGCACCGCCGGCCAGAGCTTCGGCGCCTGGCTCGCCCATGGCGTGACGCTCGACCTCGAAGGCGACGCCAACGACTATGTGGGCAAGGGCCTGTCCGGCGGACGCATCATCGTGCGGCCGTCGCCGGACTCAGGCGTCGTGCCGGAACAGTCGATCGTCGTCGGCAACACGGTGATGTATGGCGCGATCAGCGGCGAGTGCTATTTCCGCGGCGTCGCCGGCGAGCGTTTCGCCGTGCGCAATTCCGGTGCGGTCGCCGTGGTCGAAGGCGCGGGCGATCACTGCTGCGAATACATGACGGGCGGCGTCGTGATCGTGCTCGGCAAGACCGGGCGCAACTTTGCCGCCGGCATGTCGGGCGGCATCGCCTACGTGCTCGATGAGGACGGGACGTTCCCGGCCCGCTGCAACATGGCGATGGTCGAACTCGAGCCGGTGCCCGACGAAGAGGACAACAATGCGCGCTTCTATGGCCATTCGGGCGATCTCGACGGGCATGGCCGGGTCGAGGTGATGAGCGACATGAGCCGCTTCGATGCGCGGCGGCTGTATCTGTTCATCGCGCGTCACGCGCGCTTCGCCGGCTCGCGCCGCGCCGCGCACATCCTCGAGAACTGGAGCACCTACCTGCCCAAGTTCCGCAAGGTGATGCCGCTCGAATATCGCCGCGCTCTGAAAGAGATGGCGAAGGACCAGGCGGCGGCGATGCAGGCGGCCGAGTAACGGAGTGTCGTTGCGATCGCCGACATCGACGCTCCGCTTCAATCGCCGACGGCGCGTCACGCCGTTGGCGATCGGCGCGATCAGTGGTAGGCGAGACCCGCGATGCTCTCGGAGCTGCGACCGGGTTCGGCTGCGGGTACTCCTTCCGTTCATTCCAGCGTGAGTGTGAAACGTCGTGGGCAAGGTCACCGGTTTTCTCGAGTTCGAGCGCTCGGACCGTCATTACGCACCGGTCGAGGAGCGCGTCCGGAACTTTCATGAATTCATCGTTCCGCTTCCGCAGACGGAACTGCGCGATCAGGCGGCCCGCTGCATGAATTGCGGCGTCCCGTACTGTCACACGGGATGTCCGGTGAATAATCAGATTCCGGACTGGAACGACCTCGTCTATCTCGGCGACTGGAAGGAGGCCGCGCGCAACCTCCATTCGACCAACAATTTTCCCGAGGTCACCGGCCGGGTGTGCCCGGCGCCGTGCGAGGCGTCCTGCACGCTCAATCTCGAAGACACGCCGGTGACGATCAAGACGATCGAATGCGCGATTGTCGACAAGGCCTTCGCGGAAGGCTGGCTGGCACCCGAACCGCCGGCGCACAAGACCGGCAAGACCGTCGCGGTCGTCGGCTCCGGGCCGGCCGGGCTCGCCTGCGCCCAGCAGCTGGCGCGGGCCGGCCACGATGTGCATGTGTTCGAGAAGAACGCCAAGGCCGGCGGCCTCATGCGTTACGGCATTCCCGATTTCAAGATGGAGAAGCACCTGCTCGACCGCCGCGTCGCGCAGATGGAGGCGGAAGGGGTCACCTTCCACTACGGCGTCAACGTCGGCGACGACATGTCGGCGGAGGACTTGCTCCGCGGCTACGACGCGGTCGTCCTCGCCGGCGGCGCGGAAAAGCCGCGCGACCTGCCGATTCCCGGCCGCGAGCTGAAGGGCGTCCATTTCGCCATGGACTTTCTTCCGCAGCAGAACCGCCGCGTCAGCCAGGAGCCGCAGGAGGGCGTCGAGCCGATTCTCGCCACCGACAAGCATGTGGTGGTGATCGGCGGCGGCGACACCGGGTCGGACTGCATCGGCACTTCGCGACGGCAGGGCGCACGCTCGATCACGCAGCTCGAGATTCTGGCGCGCCCGCCGGACAAAGAAAACAAGGCCCTGACCTGGCCGAACTGGCCGCTCAAGTTCCGCACCTCGTCAAGCCAGGAAGAGGGCGTCACCCGCGAGTACTCGGTCATGACGCAGCGCCTGTCGGGAGAGAACGGCGTCGTCCAGCGGCTGCACTGCGTGCAGGTCGACGACAAGTTCCAGCCGGTGCCCGGCACCGAATTCGCCCTCGATGCCGATCTCGTGCTGCTCGCCATGGGGTTCGTGCACCCCGTGCACGAGGGCATGCTCAAGGCGCTCGGCGTTCAACTCGACCAGCGCGGCAACGTGCAGGCCGACATGAACAACTACCGCAGCTCGGTCGACAAGGTGTTCGCGGCGGGCGACATGCGGCGCGGCCAATCCCTCGTCGTCTGGGCGATCCGCGAAGGCCGCCAGGCGGCGCAGGCCGTCGACACGTTCCTGATGGGATCCTCGTCGCTGCCGCGCTGACGACCAGCCACCAGTCACGCCGCCGTCGCCGCTGACCGGCGGCGACCGCTTCGCGCGGAGAGCGATACCGGTTCTGTAGCGAACCGGTCCCCACTTCGCCGGAAGACGCTTTAGGCTCGAGACTCAATTGATCCACCAGGTTAGGAGTGCGGCGATGCTGAC
>CAZNSL010001000.1:0-2500 GCA_964574975.1 uncultured Alcaligenaceae bacterium
GCTTTGCGGGAGAGGGGAGAAAGAGGAATACCCAAGACGAATCTCGGCAAAGCGCTGACGCTCTTGAACGTGGCCCTGGCACTCACGTTCCTGGCCTGGGCCACCGGCCTATACACCAACCAAATCTTCTGGGCCACGCCGCAGAACCAGGAAGGCCAGCGCGTGGACGGCCTGGTCGATCAGCTCAACAAGAAACTCCAAGAGGCGCTGCCGGTGCGCGACGCAGCCGATCGACACCTGGCCGATGCTTCGGTCGAAGTGGCCCGGCTCGAAACCGAGCGGCCGAAGCTGTTGAGCGCCTACGCCGATCGGCTCAAGAGCCTGCGCACCGGCGACGCCGGCATCCAGCCGCCGGTGCAGCCGCTCGTCTTCAACGGCACCGAACTGGTCTTCCAGCGCACCGGCCAGCCGGGGCTGGAGTTCGACGGCAAGCCGGCCCAGTCGAAAGCGGGCTACGAGAAAGCCATCGCCGCCAAAATCAAGGAACTGACCGACGTTAAAGAAGAGATCCGCAAGACGATCGCCGAGACGGAGAAATTGACGCTGGCGATCACTGGCACCAAGGACAACAAGGTCGAGGCCGTGTCGGAAGCCGAGCGGGGCCTGCGGGTACTCTGGGAGGACGCAAAGGCGCTGGTGAAGCAGTATCAGTTGGAGCAGCAGTTCCTACGCTCGCCGATGACGACGGTGACGCTGGACAACGCGACGCTCAAGCGCCGCCAGCAGCAGTTGCAGTCCCGGCTCGACGAGTTGAGCAACAGCAGCCGCGCCGTGGGCCGGCGGTGACGCACGCCGCCCCGAGCTGCCGGCGTCAACTGGCTGAGCCGGAAAAACTGGAGTTGACACCGGGCGGTGGGCATGGCATAGCCGCCGCCCGAATCCGTTCGCGGGACTGAAGACTAATCGTTGCGGCGACCGGCCCACGGGGGCGGCGCGGGGTTACCCGGCCGCGGGGCCTTGGGAATCCGCGGGGGAGGCGAGCGATGACGGTGATCGGCAAAATCCTGGTGTTCTTCAACCTGATCGCCAGCCTGGCGACGGCCGGCTTCATCGCGATGGCCTACTCGACCCGGACCAACTGGGCCAGCGAGTACAACAAGGCCAAGGACCGGATGGTCACGGTCAACGCCAACGCCAAGGCCGAGGTGCAGGAGGCGATGGATCTGGTCAAGGCCAAGGAGGCCGAGGCCCGCAAGCTCGCCGGCGACAAGGACGCCCTGGTCAAGCAAGTCGAGGCCGAGCGCGATGCCCTCAAGGCCCGCCTCGCCGAGGCCAGCCTCGTTCAGAACGAGGCGATGCCGAAGCTGAATCAAAATCTCGCCGACCTGACGCGCGAGTTGGAGCGGCGCAAGGTCGAAGTCGAAGGTTTCGTCACCCGACTGAACGAGCGCGACAAGAAGATCGGCGAGATCGACCGCCGCATCGCCGACCTGCGCGACGACGCAACCAAGAACAAGCAATTGTTCGAGGCGGCTAGCGAGCGCAACCGGCTCCAGCGCGAGCAAATCGAGTCGCTGAAGATCGAGAACAGTCAGTTGCGCGCCCAGGTCGGGGCTGGTTCGACCACTGCCACGACCACTGCCACCGGCAACAAGGTGCTGCCGCCGGAAGACGTGCGCGGCACCATCCTGAACGTCAGCGGCGAATTGGCCACGATTTCGATCGGCACCGACGCCGGTGTGAACGTCGGCAACACGCTGCAAGTCTACCGGCTGAATCCGCCGGACTTCCTCGGTCGCATCGAAATCCTGTCGGCGACGCCGCAGCGGGCCGTCGGCAAGCTGAGCGGCCCGAAGAAGAATCAGGTGCGCGCCAACGACGAGGTGGCCGCGAACATTCTCGGCAAGTGATCGGACGGGGTAGGCCCACGGACCACGGGGGAGGGGAGCATGGCGCGGAAGCGAACGTACGAAGACACCCGTCCGAAGAGCGACGTGTATACGGGGCTGTTGGTCATCTCGCTTCTGGCGATGATCGCCTCGTGCCTGATGCTGTACCTGGACCTGAGCCAGTACCCGCAGTCGAAGCCGCCGGCCCTGCCGCCACTGCCGACGGCCGCGCCGAAGGCCGCCGCGACGATCCAACTACCGCCGCCGCCGCCGCTCGAGGATCGGCCGATCGCCGCGACCTCGGTTGCGTCGGACATCAAGCCGGTCGCGGGCACCGAAACGCCGAACGTACCGGCCCCGGTGGTCCCGGCCATCGTCGAGGTGCCGGCTCCGGCCCCGGCGCTGCCGCCAACACCGACCGCGGTGACGACGGACGCTCCGCCGGCCCCGCCGCCGGTCGTTGTGGACACCCCGCCGCCGGCCCCGGCTCCGATGCCGGTCATCGTCGTCCCGCCGCCGGTGGAGCAGCCGAAGGCCGACGCGCCGCCGGCCCCGAAGGCGGGCAACGAGCCGCCGCCGCTGCCGAAGAGCGTCCGCAACCTGCCGCCACGCTAACCAGCGTCAGTCCGTGTCGCCGCGAGAGGGGTGGGGGGGGGGGGGGGGTGATTGGT
>CAZNSL010001001.1:0-2497 GCA_964574975.1 uncultured Alcaligenaceae bacterium
TCCCCCAATCCCCACCCGTTTGGAGAACCGTATGTTCCTCTCGTTGAAACACCCGGGGCGCTGGATCGCGGGTACTCTCGGCGCGGCTGGCGTGACGACGGCCTTCGTTCTGGCACAGGGCGTCACTCCCCCCGCACCACCCCCGGCTTTCGTGCCGCAAATAGCGAACGTTGCTACTTTTGCCCCCGGCTTCTCGATTCCGCTGCGCGGCGTGCCGCTGGCAAACCGGCCGGCAAACTTCTCGTTCAGCATTCCGGTCAACGGTACCCCTGTCTTCTTTGGCGGATATCCGGTCCCCGTACAGAACATGCCCTCACGGCCGCTGATCGTCCGGAACCTCGGTAACACCCCCACACCCGGCTTTACACAAGGCGGTCAGATCGGCCAAGGCGGCCAGCAGGGCATTGGGGGTGGTGGCGGTATCCAGGGCGGCATCGGCGGCATCGGCGGTGGCGGCATCGGCGGTGGCGGCATCGGCGGTATCGGTGGTGGCATCGGTGGTGGCATCGGTGGTGGCATCGGTGGCGTGGGCGGCATCGGTGGAATTGGGGGTATCGGCGGTATCGGTGGCGCAGGCGGCATCGGTGGCGGCGGCGGCGGTGCCGGTGGTATCCAAGGCGCGCCTGGCGTCTCCAGTCAGTTCGGCTTCCCACAACAGCCGAGCGGCTACGGCGGCATCAGCGGCGGCTTCGGCGGCCTTCAAGGCGGCTTCGGGCAGATTGGCATGGGCGGCGGCTTCGGCGGCCAGATCAGCGGCGGCTTCGGAGGCGGCTTTGGCGGCCAGATCAGCGGCGGTTTCGGAGGCGGCTTCGGTGGCCAGATCGGCGGCGGCTTCGGCGGCGGCGGCTTCGGAGGCGGAAAGGGCGGCGGCTTCGGCGGTGGCGGCGGATTCTCTGGCGTTTATGGCCTGTAAACCTCGCCGCGATCAAATTTGAACTACGAGGCCCGCAGACGATTCTGCGGGCCTCGCGCGTTTATCCATCCATGTACCGAATGATTGCTATCGCCGTTGCGGCCCTCAGCCTAGCCTACTTGAGATCGGCCCCGCCGTTCGTCGATCCGGCTCCAATCGACAACATCGTTCGCACTTCACTGCGCGAATGGGAGGTACCGGGAGCGGCCGTCGTCGTCGTGCAGCATGGCATCGGTACCCTGGCCAAGGGCTACGGCAAACGCCGACTCGGGACCGACGAGATCGTCGGCCCAAACACGGTCTTTCCGCTTGCGTCGTGTTCCAAGGCATTCACGACAACTCTAGCGGCGATGCTCGCCGACGACGGCAAGCTCTCGCTCGACGACCCCGTCCGCAAGCACCTGCCCGACTTCCGCCTCGCCGACCCGGAAGCCGACGCACACGTCACACTGCGCGACCTGTTTTGCCACCGCACGGGCCTCGGCTCGCACGATTTCCTTTGGTATCGCTCATCCCGACCGCTCAACGAGCTGGTGCGACGGGTCCGGTACCTTCCACCCGATGCGCCGTTTCGCACCGCGTTCCACTACCAGAGCGTTGCGTACACCGCTGGCGGATTCGCCGTCGCACGTGCGGCGGGTACGCCCTGGGAACGACTGTGCCGCGAGCGCATCTTCGGCCCGCTCGGCATGAGACGGGCAACCTGCGTCACACCACCGCACGGCCCGTCCGACGACGTGGCGACACCGCACAAAACGGACGAATCGGGGAAGCTGCGACCGATAGCGTGGTACGAGCAGCACGAGCCGAACCCGGCCGGGTCGGTTCACCTGAGCGCAAATGACCTGGTGCCCTGGCTCCAGTTCCACCTCGACAACGGATCATTCGCTGGCCGGCGGCTGGTCGCGGCCGAACGCCTGGCCGAGACGCATGCTCCACAATTCGCCCTGCCGCTCGATTCGGCCACGCGGGCGCTGTGCCCGGACACCAATCTGCTGAGCTACGCGCTCGGCTGGCTGGTGCAGGACTATCGCGGCTATGGATTGGTATCGCATTCCGGCATGATCGACGGCTTTCGCGTGCAACTCACACTCGTGCCGCGTGCGCGGATGGCAGTTGGCGTGATGGTCAACGCCCACCAGTCCCGGAGTACAAACGCGATCACCAACTCCTTGCTCGATCACTACCTCGGCCTGACCGTGCGCGACTGGAACGACTATTTCCGCGACGTGACGCTGCACGAGAAAGCGGCGACCGACGCGGCGTTGGCCGAGCGCGAGCGCCGCCGTGTGCCGAATGCAATGCCGCCGAAGCCACTCGCGGAGTACGCCGGACGGTACGACCACCCAGCCTACGGTACGATAACGGTGACTTTCGACGGCCAGCGACTGCAATGGGTGTGGAGCGCCTTCCGCGCGGAGTTGCGATTCCTCGCGGGCACGACATTCACGGCGGATGGCGAGTTCCTGGGGCACCAGACCGTCGAGTTCGTGCCCGACGGTGCGGCGATGTTCGGCGCGACGTTCCGGCGGGTGCCCTAGCGTCCCGTTTAGCGACGCTTCGCAGAAGCGTTCTTCTGTGCCG
>CAZNSL010001002.1:0-2494 GCA_964574975.1 uncultured Alcaligenaceae bacterium
ACCCCGTCACGCGCCGACTCGCGGTCGTCCGCCTCGAAGACCGCTGTACGCCCGCGTCCGCCACGCTCACCGGCGGCGTCCTCACCGTCCTCGGCACCCCCGCCAACGACCTCATCGCCATCCGCCTCACCTCCGGCCAGCTCGCGGTCGAGGACGGGGCCGGGGCGTTCGCCGCGTCGGCCGTCAGCCGCATCGTCGTGGACGCCGGCCCGGGCAACGACACCGTGCTGCTCGATGGCGTGACGGCCCCGGCCACCATCTACGGCGGCAACGGCAACGACGCCATCACCGGCGGGGCCGGCAGCGACATCATTTACGGCGGCAACGGCAACGATGTCATCGACGGCGGGGCGGGCAACGACTTCATCACCGGCGACTACGGCACCGACACGGTTCGTGGCGGGGCAGGCGACGACGCCCTCTACGGCGGGGCCGACAACGACACCGTCTACGGCGATGCTGGCAACGACTACCTTGTCGGCAGTGCTGGCCGTGACAGGTTGTACGGCGGCTACGACTCGGACCGCTACCTCGATGACTACGCCGCCCCGCAGCCCAGCACCGGCCGGGCCGGGCTGGTCAACGCGGTCGCGTCACGGAAGGCGGGCGAGAAGCTCTTCGGCTCACCGGCCGACATCCGCCAGCAACTCGCCAGCACCTGCTCGTTCATGACAGCCCTCGCGGCGGTCATGAACGCCGGCGGCACCGACCCGGTGTCGCTCATCAAGTACGACTACTCCGACCAGACTTATTACGTGCCGATCTACTTGAACGGCGTCTACACCGAGCAGGCGGTGCAGTTCAACGGCACCTGGACGGACAACGATCCCGAGCCGTTGTCGGGCGACGACGGCGGCCGCGACTACTGGACGGCGATCTACCAGCGCGCGTACCTCCAGGCGCACAACGTCGACACGTCGAACCCCGACGGATCGAAGTGGGCCGTCCGCGGCACCACGGTCGCCGAGGCGACCAAGCAGCGCTGGCGCTACGCCGAGGTGGCGCTGGAGGCTGTCACCGGCCGCGATGCCGTAGCCCAGTCCACACTCACGGCCGCCGACCGCCAGCGACTTGGTGACGCGATCGCCCGTGGCCGGCCCGTGGCCGCCAACACGCACACGCTGGCGGCGAACCGGCCCCGCGTGGACGGCACCGGCCTGGTGTTCAGCCACGCCTACGCAGTCATGGACGTGGACGCGACCGGCGTGACCCTGCGTAACCCCTGGGGCGTGGACACGCTTGGCACGAACATCGCCGGCTGGGACACTGCCCGCCGGGCGGCGTACACGCTCGGTAACGAATCGGACGGGCTAGTGAAGGTGAGCTGGGAAACCTTCCAGCGCGCGTTCTCGACCGTGGTCGTGGGGTAGCAAACGCGGCGATTACTCCTGAAAAGGGTGAGACGAATGGACCGAGTCTTGTTGCAAATCCCGGGGTGACCCCAGGGTTTACGTTGTCACCCGTTCGACCATCTGCGACAGTCCTTTCGTATAAAAACTTGCCTCAGCCAGATTGGTAGGAAATCCCTCGTCTACGCGAAGTCGGGGATGGAAGTACGTCGGGGAGGCGGCCGCAGGGCCGTCGGCCGCTGACTAGGCCAGGAGGACTTACGCCTCGCGAGTCGGGTCGCACCTTAGCGTGCGGGCGCGTCGGGCGGGGTATGGGATCTCGACCGGCCGGGTTTCTCCGGCTCCGGCACCGGGATTCCGCGCCGCTGGAACTCCTCCTCGATCCGCGGCAGTTCCTCCCGCGCGAGCTTGCCGGCGGGTCGCCCGGCATACCGCCTGGCCCGGAAGCGGCGCTCCTGCAGGGCACCTTCGAGTTGGCGCTCGGAGAGTCCCGCGTATTCGCCGACCGTAGTCGCACAGACGGGGATCGTCAGGCCGCGGCGCTTGTACTCGGCGTAAAGCTGGTCGATCTCGCGACTCGCCTGCTTGCCGACTTCGCTGTTGGCGCTGAAGGTGTTGTAGCGATGCCGGGCCATGTCGAGCCGGTCGGCGAGTTTGTCCTCGACGAGGGTGTGCAGCTTGGGCAGCTCGTCCAGGTCCGGGGTGTGCGGCTTGACCGTGCCCCGCCGGTCGTACTCCGCCTCCAAGGTCGCGACCGTCTCGGAATGCCGGCACCACTCGGGGCTGCCGGGATCAGACACGGCGACCTGTTTTCGGGCCTCGTGGAGCTTGGCGGCGAGTTTCGGCAGGGTGAGCTTTTGCAGCTTCAGTTGTTCCGGGGAAGGTTCCGGCTTCGGCGGCCCCGGCAGCTTCGGCGGCCAGTCTTTCGGCTTGCCCTTCCGGTCGGACCCGTCGGCGTTCTGCCACCACGTGTCCCATTCGGAGGGCATCGGCCCGAGCAGCATCCGGCAGTGGACGTGCAATGACGGCTTGACACAGGCGTAGGTCGTGCCGCCGTGCTGTTCGTAGTCGAGCACCTCGCGGGCGGCGTCTGCGACCGCGGCCTTGCCGTATTGCTCGGCCGCGTCGTCAAGCTTGCCGACGAT
>CAZNSL010001003.1:0-2488 GCA_964574975.1 uncultured Alcaligenaceae bacterium
GCGCAGGAGCCGTCAACCGCTTACTCCGGCCGCTGCGCGGCCTGCGTGCGCGGCTCGGATTGACTCACGGCGGGTCGTACCCTCCCTCGCAGAATGGATGGCACCGGCAGATGCGCTTCGTGCCGCGCCACGCCCCGCGCCAAGGGCCATACTTCCGTACCGCCAGGATCATGTACTCGCTGCAACTCGGCGTGAAGCGGCACGCGGGCGGCAACAGTGGCCGCAGGCAGACCTGGTAGACGCGGACGGCCGCGATCAGGAGGGCGGCGGCGAGTCGTCGCACGGCCCCACCTCCTTCGCCAAGCGACGGGCCACCTGGCCGACCAGCTTCGGCAGCGCCGCTAAGAGGTCGGCCAGTGCCGGTTCGACCGGGCCGCGCGGGATCAGGATCAGGTCCAGGCCCTTTGGCAGGTCGTGCCGCGACAGGCGGTACGCCTCGCGGTAGAGCCGCCGAAGACGGTTGCGCTGCACCGCGCCGCCGTACTTGCGCGACACCGACAGGCCGAGCCGCGAATACTCCAACCCGTTTGGGCAGGCGTAGACGATGAGTCGTTCGTCGGACGCGGAGCGCCGGCGGTCGTAACAGCGCTGGAAGTCCGCCGGGCGACGCAGGTGTTCGTGCGGGCGGAACGTGAACGGCACGGCGTCACTCCCACGGCGCGCCCTTGCGCACCGACTGCGGGTTGAGACGAGCGAACTCATCGAGGAGTTCGCGGCTCTTCGCGTCGGCCGGGGCCGGCACCATCACCTTCGCCTCGACGTACAGGTCACCACCCTTGACGCCGTGGCCGCGGACGCGCAAGCGCGTGCCGCTCGACGTGCCCGGCTTGACGGTCAGCGCGATGCGTCCGCCGTCGAGCGTCGGTACGTCCACCTTGCCGCCGAGGACCGCCTCGGCGAGCGTCAACGGCACCGTCAGGATCAGGTCGTTGCCCTCGCGGCGGAAGTGGGCGTGCGGGGCGACGTGAACGGTCAGCAACACGTCGGCCCCGCCCGGCCCCTGGCCGCCGAGCCGCATCACCTTGCCGTCCTCGATGCCGGCCGGGATTTTCAGATCGAGTTCGCGGTCGCCGATCTTGAGCGTCACGGTGCCGCCGAGCGTCCCCGTATCGAACGGGATCGTCACGGCCGTCTCGACCGGATCGGGGGCGCGCTTCGCCCGACCGCGAGACGAACGCCCGCCGCCGCGCTGGCCGAACAGATCGCCGAGGCCGCCGCCGAACATCGAGCCGAAAATCTGCTCGGCCGTCTCCGGGTCGATGGTGGTGCCGCCGCCGGGGCCGCCGAAGTGGAACCCGCCCGTACCGCCGCCGGGGAACCCGCCGCCCGCGAAGCCAGGACCGGCGTGGCCGAACTGGTCGAACTGCGCCCGCTTCTGTTTATCGGAGAGTAGCTCGTAGGCCGACGAAACTTCCTTGAACTTGGCGTCGGCGGTCTTGTCGCCGGGGTTGCGGTCGGGGTGGTACTGCCGGGCGAGCTTGCGGTACGCCTTCTGAATCTCGTCGTCGGAAGCGGTGCGGCTCACGCCGAGCGTTTCGTACGGGTCTTGCGGCATCGTCTTGGTGGCGACCATGAGGGAACCGTGCGCGGATTACGGGCGATTATACACGACTCACCGCGTTAGATGCGCAGCAGCCCCGCTACGATTCCGTGAGAACGGACCTAGCCACCGATGGCATGCATGGTCCGCTCGGGCTTGACGAACGTCGCCGAGTTGATCGCGTGCCCTTCCCACTTGGCCGCGACGCTCTGCCGCAGAGCGTCGGCTAGCGCCGCGACGTCGGCGGCGGGTCGCAGGTGCGGCTTCACGTCGATCTCGTCGAGGGCGAACAAGCAGTTGCGCAGCCGGCCCTCGGCCGTCAGGCGCAGGCGGTTGCACGAACGGCAGAACGGCCGCGACACCGACGCGATCACGCCCACCCGGCCGTGGCCGTCGGCGTACTCGAAGTCCATCGCCGGGGCATGCGGATCGTAGTCGCGGGCCGGCACCAGCGGGCCGACGCCGCGCTCGATGGCATCGAGGATTTCGTGGGCCAGTACCGCCTTCTCGCGCTCCCACGGCCGTGCCCCGATCGGCATCGACTCGATGAAGCGCAACTCCCAACCCCGCTCCCGCGACCGGGCGGCCAGCGGCACGACATCGGCCTCGTTGACGCCGCGGAGGACGACGGCGTTGAGCTTGATCGGCGCGAACCCGACGGCTGCCGCGGTATCGAGACCGGCCAGCACGTCGTCCAGGCCGTCGCGCCGGGCCAATTCGCGGAACCGGCCGGGGTCGAGCGTGTCGAGGCTGACGTTGAGTCGGCGAAGGCCCGCGTCGAAAAGCGGCCTGGCCTGAGCAGCGAGCAACAGGCCGTTCGTCGTCAGGGCGATGTCGCGCAGTCCGGGGATTGCGCCGAGTTGTCGCACCAACTCCGGCAGCCCGCGACGCAGGAGTGGCTCGCCGCCCGTGAGCCGCACCTTGTCGATGCCGAGCGACGCCGCGACG
>CAZNSL010001004.1:0-2487 GCA_964574975.1 uncultured Alcaligenaceae bacterium
GGCGTCGGCGGCAGGCCGGTGAGGGCGAACGCCGCCCGACGGATCAACGTCGGCCGGTCGGCTTCGGGCGAGAAGGTCAGTCCTTCTTTCGTCAGCCGTTGCAGGAGAAATCGATCGACGGGCGATGTCGGGGCATTCGCGTCGAGCTGCGGCGGCGCGGGTTTGACGGGCGGCTCGAAGGCCCAGTGTTTTTGGTACTTCGCCCCGGACTCGATCCAGTGGCGCAGCGTCGCTTTCTGCGCGTCGGTCAACGTCTTGCGGCTCGACGGCGGTGGCATCACGACGTTCTCGTCCGTGCTGCTGATTCGCGCCCACAGTTCGCTTTTCGTCGGGTCGCCTGGCACGATCGCCGGTGCCCCGTCGCGCTTGGCGAACGCGCCGTCGGGGGTGTCGAGCCGGAGATCGCTCTTGCGGGCCTTGGCGTCGGTGCCGTGGCAAGCGAAGCAGTTATCCGCGAGAATCGGCCGCACGTCGCGGTTGAACTGGATGTCGTCGGCCATCGCCGACGCCGCGACGGCGAGCCATCCGGTGAAGACAAGTAGCGGTTTCATCGGCAAGAACCGGTGGGAGGGCGGCAATGTCGGCTTGTCAGGTAAGGCTACCCATCGCCGACCGGCGTTCAAGGCGACTTCACTCCGCCGGACCACGTGAGTGCCATGCTTGCCGCTTTGGGCAAGCATGGGTCGGCCGAATCGAGCGATGTGGTGCTGAGAGTACACCGTGGGTAAACTAATGGGGAATCCACCAGGACGCATCTAAAATGGTCGGCCCATCCTGCGACACGTCCGCCCCGCCCGCCACGAAGTCCTTTCGTTGGGAGGTGATCGTTGCCGCCTTTTGCCTTTTCGTTTTCTGGGCGGACGTTTCGACGATTCGGTTAATGTTGCGCATTCTGCCGCCAGGGGAGTCGTATCGCCGGCTGGCGGGGGACGTGCCTTGCTTCGTCCTAACGCCAGCCTTGGCAATCTCCGTGCTGCGCAACCCGCGGGCGAGCCGGTTGGCGAAATGGTCAGCCGTTGGAATCCTTGTGCTCTACCTTTCGTCCGCGGAATTCTGGTACGCAACCGGGCGAATCGTCAGTGCGATTTCCCACCTGTCCTAGCGTTCACGCAGCACCGCCCGGATCGCGGTGAGCAGCCGCGCCTCCGACCCCGGCGCGACCCAGCACCAGTCGGTCAGGTTGCCGTCGCCTTCAGAAATATGGCGATCGGTGGGTATATAGCCGGTCGCGCACTCGCCGTAGCCGGCCACGACGACGAACGAGTCTGGCCGCTCCGCCTGCGCGGCGAGTTGGAACTCGACGTAGCTCTCGCCCGGCAACAGCACGAACTGCGCGACGCCCAGGTCCACGGCCGGCACCTCGACGCAGTGCCCCGCGTCGGCCCGCGCCCGCCAACTCAGACCCAAAGCTGCGAGGCACTGACGGAACGGCTTGGCGTCGGTGCGTAGCGTGCGCTCCAGTTCGGCAACCGTGAAGCCTTTGTCGTTGCGCGGCTCCAACCGAACGCGCTCGACGCGGTAGTCCATTTGCTCGAGCGGCTGGCGCTCGGTCGCGCGCCACGCCACGGCCATCGCCGATTCCAGCCGGCCGGCCAGCGCGACGCGATCCTCCGGCCGGCCGGCGTTGTATTTACCCGCGACGACGTTGCCGGCGCAGCCGGAGCAGTACACCTGGAACACGCCGGGCAGCGCCGCCTGTCGCGCCCGGCGGGCCAAGCCGGGGAAGTCGGCCGACACCTCGCCGGCACCGTAGTAGCTCATCGGATGGACGGCGTAGGCGCTCACCGCCGCCAACGGCGTGTCGCCGTCCCAGAAGCTGAGCGTCCGCAGCCACGGGTCGATGACGCCCTCCAGCGCGGCCACCGCGACCGCGTCGGTCGTCCGGCTCATGCGGTCGAAGCGGATCGCGCCACCGGACGCGACGTACCGCCGGTTCGACGCAATCCGTTCGACCTTGGCTTTGCCCGTGCCGACGTGGGTGACGCGCCGCGCGGCCGGCAGGCTCGCCTTGAGCGCGGCAGCGACGCGGCGGACGGCCTGCTCGTGGAACGCCGGGTCGCACACGCTGCCCGGTCGCTTGGCAGCGCGCAGTAGTCGCTCGGCCGTCAGGTCGGCGACCGGGGCATCGTGCTGGTGGACGCTGGTGACCAGGACGCGCTCGCGGCTGGTGCCGGCCGCGTCGGCGAGGACAGTCTGCCAGCGTTCGTAGGCGTCGTTGCGGATTTCGCACCAGTCGATGGCCACGAGGACGACGGGGGCGCTGCCGCCGAGCAGGACCAGCCCACGGGCTTCGAGCGGGTCGGCGACGCGCTTCGCGGTCCACGCACCGCCCATCATGCCATGATTGAGCGGCACGGTCACGTCGGCCTGGAACATGGCCAGCCGAAACTCCGGCGGCGCGGCGTGGGCGGCGAGCATGGCGAGGAACAAGGGAGTATACATAATCGACCCTCGTTCCCAGGCTCCGCCTGAGAACGTGCTGCACCG
>CAZNSL010001005.1:0-2486 GCA_964574975.1 uncultured Alcaligenaceae bacterium
GAACCTCGGCGTCGGCCGGGTGTCGCCGACTTCCGGCGTCGGGGGTCTGGTGCTGTCGGCCGGCAGCGACTCGCTCAACGTGCTGATTCGGGCGCTCAAGGCCCAAAACCGGCTCGACGTGCTGAGCCGACCGCAGGTCATGACGCTCGACAACCAGACGGCCGCGGTCAATATCGGTCAGGACTTTCCGGTTCTCGCCAACTCGACTGTGAGCGCGACCGGCCTCGCGACACAGAACATCGACCGTCGGCAGGTGGGCGTCATTCTCAAGGTGACGCCGCGGATCACGCCGGACGGCAAGGTGCTGATGCGCGTCTTCCCGGAGGTGTCGTCGGTCGGCCAGACGATCCCGCTGGGCAACGGAGCGCTCGGCCAGGTGTTCAACATCCAGCAAGTCGAGACGACCGTGGTCGGCCAGGATGGCGAGACGGTCATCATCGGCGGGCTGATGCAACAGCGCGACACCAAGTCGGAAGTCAAGGTGCCGTGCCTGGGCGACCTGCCCTACATCGGGGCGGCGTTCCGCTACCGCACGCAGGTGCGGACCAAGACCGAGTTGATCGTCATTCTGACGCCGCACGTCTGCCGTAGCCAGGCCGACGTGGACCGCATCGTCGCGGAAGAGTCGCGGCGCATGGACTGGATCCTCGGCGACGTAGCCCGCCTGCACGCCACCAGCGGCATGCCGGGCGTGCTGCCGCCGCCGCAGTTGCCGGACATCTCGGCTCAGTGTGTGCCGACTACCCCGGACAACCCGGCGTTCAGCGTGCCGCCCGGCTCGTCGATCGTCCCGCCGGTTGCGACGCCCGATGCGTCGGCCATCCCACCGGGCACCACGGTGATCCCACCGGCGGCCCAACCGGGCGGCCCCGTCGGCCCACCGGTCATCATGCCGGCGGTCCCGGTCCTGCCGCAACCGACGCCGATCCCTGTCCCGGGGGCGAAGGCACCGACCGACCCCGCGGCAGCCGGCCCACCCCTGACGCCCGTGTCGCAAGCGGCCCCGGCCGCACAGACCCCACCCGCACCCCAGGGCAAGGAGGCCCAGGCATGGAAGCTCACCGGCTCACGCTGACGAACGTCCGCCGCTGGCTGCGAGTGGTCCTTCTCCTCGCGGCCCCGTCCGGCTGCCAGACGCTGTCGCCGTGCGGCTGCGACGATGGCCCGCCGAAACCCGTGGAGGCGTGCCAACTCGTGGCGACGTGGAGCAACAAGGTCCACTTCGTGCCCGACATCGTCCACAACGGCACGCCGATGCCGGGCATCGTCGGTCGCATCTACCTGATGGACCGCAAGGACCTGTTGCAGACCGGCGATGGCCAGTTCATCGCGGAGCTGTACGACGACTCCGGCCCGACGCCCGGCGGCACGATGATCGAGAAGTGGCAGATCGACAAGGACACGGCGAAGAAGCTCCTGACGAAGGACTACGTCGGCTGGGGCTACACCGTGCTGCTGCCGCTCGGCAGCTACCGGCCGGACTTGCAGAAGGTCCACTTGGTGATGCGCTACGAGCCAGAGAAGGGCACGCCGCTGTTCGCCGCGGGTGGGCCGCTCACGCTGGAACACCCGGCTCCGCCAGTCGTGCAGCAGGCGACGGCCAAGGTGCCGGCGGTGAAAAGCCACTGAATTGAGCCCGACGCGCCAGCGAGGGACGCCTACAATCCCTCGCTGGCGCGTCGGGCTCAACCGTTCCTCCGATGTCGCGGCGTTCGCAAAAATCGCAGCGCCACTCCCATTTGCTTGTTGCAATCCCTCGACAGTCGCGTTATTGATAGCTACTATCATTAGCGAACGCCGGCCAACGTGCTGAAGCCGGCGGCTTTAGAAGGACAGCCGTCTCATGACCCACACCGTCTGCGAACCGTGCCACGATTGCAAGTACACCGACTGCTGCGTCGTTTGCCCAGTCGAGTGCTTCTACCAGGACGACATGATGCTGTACATCGACCCGGTGGACTGCATCGACTGCGAGGCGTGCGTGCCGGAGTGCCCCGTCGAAGCGATCTTCGTCGAGTCGGCCGTGCCATCGCAGTGGACGCACTGGACGCAGATCAACGCCGACAAGTCGGCCGAGCTAAAGGCAGCCGGTGCCAAGTGCACCGAGAAATTGGACGCGAAAGAAGGCCCCGGCTGCAAGAAGAAGGCTTGAGCCAGTTCCTCAAAACTACCCAGGGAGACCCGCCGTGACGTACGTCGTTTGCGAGCCATGCCACGATTGCAAGTACACCGATTGTTGCGTCGTCTGCCCGGTCGATTGCTTCTACCAGGACGACGTGATGCTCTACATCCACCCGGCCGAGTGCATCGACTGCGATGCCTGCATGCCGGAATGCCCGGTTGAGGCGATCTTCCCGGGCGGTAACGTGCCGTCGCAGTGGGCTCACTGGACGCAGATCAACGCCGACAAGTCGGTCGAGTTGGCCGCCGCGGGGGCAAAGCTAACCGAGAAGCTCGAGGCCAAGAAGGGGCCGGGCTGCTCCGAC
>CAZNSL010001006.1:0-2485 GCA_964574975.1 uncultured Alcaligenaceae bacterium
CCCGAGCAGGGCTACCACTTCACCGCCGACATGACCGACGAGGCCATCGCCTGGACGCGGAACGTGCGGGCCGCCAACCCGGATAAGCCGTGGTTCAACTACTTCAGCACTTCCGGCGTGCATGCCCCGCACCACCCGCCGAAGGAGTACCGCGACAAGTACAAGGGCAAGTTCGACCACGGCTGGGACAAGCAGCGGGAGCTGACCCACGCGAAGCAGATCGCCGACAAGATTATCCCGGCGGGCACGAAGCTGACCCCGCGCCCGGAGAGCATCCCGTCGTGGGACAGCCGCTCGGCCGACGAGAAGAAGGTCTTCACCCGGTTGATGGAGAACTACGCCGGGTACATGGAGTACACGGACGCCGAGGTCGGCCGGCTGATCGAGAGCCTGCGGCAGTCCGGCGAACTGGACAACACGCTGGTGATGTACGTCGTCGGGGACAACGGTGCCAGCGCCGAGGGCGGCCTAGAGGGGACGTTTAGCGAGATCGCCAGCCTGCTCGGCATTCAGCTCGGGCTGGAGAGCACCATCAAGCGGCTCGACGAGATCGGCGGGCCAACCAGCGAGCCGCACGTCCCGGTCGGGTGGGCGTGGGCGATGGACGCCCCGTTCCAGTGGACCAAGCAGGTGGCCAGCCACTTCGGCGGCACCCGCAACCCGATGGTCGTCCACTGGCCGAAGGGCATCAAGGCCAAGGGCCAGACCCGCACCCAGTTCCACCACGTCATCGACGTGGTGCCGACCATCCTCGACTGCTGCGGCCTGCCCGAGCCGAAGGTGGTCAACGGCATCCCGCAGAAGCCGATCGAGGGCGTGTCAATGCGGTACTCTTTCGACGACGGGACTGCCAAGGGCCGGCGGTCGACGCAGTACTTCGAGCTGGTGACCAACCGAGCGATCTACCATGAAGGGTGGGTGGCGTGCGCCCAGTACGGGCTGCCGTGGCAGACGGCCGGCCGCGGCGACGGCTTCCTGACCGCACCGTGGGAGCTGTACAACGTCGAGGCGGACTTCAGCCAAGCCGACAATCTGGCGACGAAGCAACCAGAGAAGCTGAAGGAACTCCAGGCCAGGTTCGCCGAGGAGGCGAAGAAGTACGGCGTGCTGCCGCTCGACCCGCGGATGTCCGAGCGGTTCGACCCGAGCCTGCGGGTCTCCGGCGTGCCGCCGACGAATTGGACGTACTTCGGCAACAACGTGATGCTGCCCGAACCGATTGGGCCGCAGATCTTCCCCCGCGCTCACACCATTACGGCGGATCTCGTAATCCCCAAGGGCGGGGCCGATGGCGTCGTCACCTGTGCCGGGGCGTTCTCGGGCGGCTGGTCGTTCTACGTGATGAACGGCAAGCCGGTGTTCCGGTACACGTTCTTCGACATCGCCGACGCGACCGTCCACGGCACGGTCGCACTACCCGAGGGGAAGGTCACGCTCAAGACCGAGTTCACCCCGGACGGCTCGAAGGAAGGCGCAGGCACGATGAAGTTGTTCGTCAACGGCCAACCCGCCGGCGAGGGGAAACTGACGCGGTCTGCATTTCGCCACGGGCTGGAGCCGTTCGAGGTCGGCCGCGATTCGATCACGCCGGTGGACCCGGCCTACAAGGCCAAGGGCGTGTTCGCGTTCACTGGCAAGATCGACAGGATCGCGTTCGAGTTGACCAGGAAGTGACATCGTGGTGACACCCGCGGGCTGGGTTCGCCCTGGCCCGCCGTTCCTTCCCTCGTATCGGAGCCAATTCATGCGAAGTCGCATTCTGGTGTCGGCCACTCTCGTGGCCGCTGGCTGCTTGCTCGGTTGGCTGGCCGCCTCCGGCCGGTTCGCCGAGGCGTTTGCGCAACAACCTGCGAATGAGCGACCGCCGTCCGGCACGCCCACCGTGCTGCCGCGGCCCGACTTCCACTTCACCGGCAGCATCGGCCGGACCTACCTCGATTCGGACAAGGCCAAGTTCCCGCAGCCGGTGCAGGCTCCGAAGGGCGCGCCGAACATCGTCCTCATCCTGCTCGACGATGTCGGCTTCGGCCAGTTCAGCACCTTTGGCGGCGGCGTTCCTTCGCCGACGATGGATCGGCTCGCGGCCGAGGGTCTGCGCTACAACCGCTTCCACACGACCGCGCTGTGCAGCCCCACGCGGGCCGCGCTCATCACCGGCCGTAACCACCACTCCGCCTCGTTCGCGGGCATCACCGAACTCGCGACCGGCTACGACGGGTATTGCTGTATCTTGCCGAAGAGTTGCGGCACCGTCGGCGAGGTGCTACGGCAGAACGGCTACAACACGGCCTGGATCGGCAAGAACCACAACACGCCGCCGTGGGACCTCAGCGATGCCGGGCCGTTCGACCGCTGGGCCAACGGTCTCGGCTTCGACTACTTCTACGGCTTCAACGCCGGCGACGCGAACCAGTGGAACCCGGTCCTCTACGAGAACCGCAACCTCGTCCCCGCCTCGCCCAACCCGAACTACCACCTGACCGAA
>CAZNSL010001007.1:0-2484 GCA_964574975.1 uncultured Alcaligenaceae bacterium
GTCGAAGCATGACGATTCGTCGATACCTGGCTCTGGCCTTGGTGGCCGCGATCGGTTGCGGCAAGGCGAACGCCCCGAAACCGGCAACAAAAACGGCGGCGAAGGTCGATGCGCACCCCACGGCGGGGCCGCACGGCGGCCAACTCATCGAGTGGGGCAATGAAGAGTACCACATCGAACTCGTGATGGACCCCAAGACCAAGGAGGCGACGGCCTACGTCCTCGACGAGTCGGCGATGAAGCTGAAGCCGATCCAAGCTGCAACGCTGACGCTGGTGTTGAAACTCGAACCACCGGTGACGGTGATGCTGGCCGCGAAGCCGGACGCGGGCGCCGCGGCGGGGCAGTCGTCGCGCTTCGTTGGCACACACGACGCGCTCAGTCAGGACAAGCTGTTCGAAGGCGCGGTCAGCGGCACGGTCGGCGGGACGCCATACTCGGGCAAGTTCAAGCAGAAGAAGGCGCACGCCAATCACGCGGGTATGCCGGAAGGTGTCGGCGGTACACCGGAGGAGGCGGAGCTATTCTTGAAGCCGGGCGGCATCTACACGGCGGACGACATCAAGGCCAACGGCAGCGTGGTGCCATCGGTGAAGTTCAAGGGCATCAGTTGGCCGCACGACGACGGCAAGCCCGGCGACCGCGTCTGCCCGGTGACGGCGAACAAGGCCGACGACCGATGCGCCTGGGTCGTCAACGGCAAGACGTATACGTTCTGCTGCACGCCGTGCCTCGACAAATTCCTCAAGTGGGCGAAGCAGACTCCGGAGAAGATCAAGGAGCCGGGAGACTACATCCAGAAGTAGGCGCACGCGGTTCGTGCCGGTGAGTCCGCTTTCGGGGTGTCGGTTCGCGACGCTTCGCACGCGCGTACAAATCGAGTACTCTCGTGCGAAGCGTCGCGAACCGAAGGTCGAAGTAAGTGCCGTTGGCGTCTTACTTCGCGTCCTTCTTCTCCTTGTACTCCAACAGGTACTTCCGCCGTTGGTCGGCGAACGTCCGCAACGGCATCCCGCTGCCGGGCCGTCGGCCGGTCTCGCCGACGGACGGCTCCGGCGCGTCGGCGGTCGTTCGGAGGAAGTCCTCGTACGATTCGAGCTTGCGAGTGTCGGCCTCGACATCCTTCTGGATCAGGGTGCGGTACTTGGCGACGATTGGACCGAGCTTCTTCCAGTCGAGCCACTCCTCGGCGATGGTCTTGACGTTCTTGAGGTAGCGCTCGCGCAGTGCGGGCACGGCTAGCACTTTGCTGCGCAGCGGCTTGCGGACATCCGTCAGGCCGGTGAGCGGGTCGAGGTCGACGTTGCGTGGGCCACCGCGGCCGCCGGGCCGGGAGCGCATCTCCTTGACCTGCTTGTTCTGATCGGACGTTAACAGCTTCTCCAGTTGTGCATCGGTCTCCTTTTGGAGTACGGCGAGTTTCTTCTTCTGCTCGTCGGTGAGTTGAAGCGCATCCTGGACCGGGCCGGGTATCAATTCGCCGACGCTCGGCATCGGCATGGCGAAGGTGCCGCCACCGGGACCGCCCTGGAAGCGGACGAAGCCACCGCCCATGCCCGGCCCCATGCCGGGGCGGAAACACTCGTTCATGTCGTGCGGGAGGATGTGGAACTTGCCCTTCCCGTCGAGGTAGATGTTGTAATCGCTCGAGCGGATCCAGTAGCCGTCGCAGTTGATGAGGGCCATATCGAGGGCCAAAAACCAGAGCATGCCGTCGATGTCCAGGATCGGTTTGAGCGCCTCTTCGAGCTTTTCGGGCGGCGTTTCTTTGAGTGTCTTGCACAGGCGGATCAGGGCCTTCCACGACTTGTCGTCGTCGCCCGACTTGATTTCGTAGCGGCGCTTGTAGTCTTCGATATTGTCACCGAGGTAGTCGAGGCTGCCGCCGTTGGGGCCGGGTACTTTCCAGCGCGCCCCCTTGGCCGATTTGTAGTTTTCCTTGGTGAACTCCTTGTCGAACTGCTGCACGTTGACGAACACGCCCCAACTTTCGCCATTGATGACGACTTTGACGAAGTTCGCTTTCGGAGCCGGGATGAAGTTACGAGCGATTTGCGAGTACAGGACACTGCTCATCATCGACGGGTCTTCGTGGGCGTTGAGCAGGTTGAGCGATTTGTAACCACCGAGGCGCTGTTTGTTGTCCGTGTAGTCGAGCGAAACGTTGAGCGAGTGCTTGCCGCCGGCTGGAACCGCGAAATACGACGACATCCCGCGGAAGTGGACGCCAACGTTCGGGTACTTCTTGCCGTCCACGGTGAGGGTTGCGGGCACGTCCACGTCGGTGCGGTAGAAGTCGGCTAGCTCGGCCTGCCACTCCTTGTTCTCGAACTCCAAGAACAGGGTGCGCACCACGGTGGGGTCGTAAAGCGTCGCGTCGGGGTAATTCTTCACCTCGTCGGGACTGACGCGCGGGCCGGGCTTCGGCTCCGGACCACCGCGGCCAAACGGCCCGCCCTTGCCCTTGCCCATCGGGCCGCCCTT
>CAZNSL010001008.1:0-1087 GCA_964574975.1 uncultured Alcaligenaceae bacterium
GCGAGGGCAACGGCCAGAAGAAAATCGAGATGCACTTCCTCCCCGACGTTTGGGTCGAGTGCGATGTCTGTCGCGGGGCGCGCTACAACCCGGAGACGTTGGCCGTCTGCTACAAGCACAAGTCGATCGCCGATGTGCTGAGCATGCGCGTCAGCGAAGCGCTCGAACTATTCACCAATATTCCCAAGATCCGCCGCATCCTCCAGACCCTCGCCGACGTGGGTCTCGACTACGTCGCCCTCGGCCAATCGGCTCCGACCTTGTCCGGCGGCGAGGCGCAGCGCGTCAAGCTGGCCGCGGAACTCGCCCGTCCACAGACGGGACGAACGCTATATCTCCTCGACGAGCCGACGACCGGCCTACACTTCGACGATGTACGCAAACTCCTCGACGTGCTCAACCGTCTCGTCGACTCCGGCAATACGGTGATCGTCGTCGAACACAACCTCGATGTGATCAAGTCAGCTGACTGGGTCATCGACATCGGCCCCGAGGCTGGTTCGGCCGGCGGTACCGTTGTCGCCGCGGGTACGCCCGAAGACGTGGCGACCGTACGCGCGTCGCATACGGGAGCGTCCCTTCGACCCGTGTTGAATGCCGGCCCGCACGCCGAGCGCGAGAAGTACGACCCGACGTTCCACGACATCGTGCAGGCCAACGACGTAGAACTCGAACAGGTCGGCCGCGACGCGAAGTTGCCGTGGGAAGAAGACGGTCTCCGCTGGCACTCCTTGGACCGCATCACGACGACGGGTCAGAAGCCCAAGTGGGATGGCGCGATGGTGCCATGGGTCGTAGACCTCGTCCGAGAGAACGGCTCGTTCGGACCGACCGATTGGAACCAGCGCACGATCGTCGAAGTGCCGGCGGCAGTGAAGTCGCACGGATGGTTCCTGCACGCCATGACGGGCCAACAATGGTTCCTACGGCTGGTGTTCCGCGTGTCCCGCAACGCGTTCAAGCAACTGGAATTAGCGAAATCGTTCGCCCTTCCCTCGCGACACTCCATCGCAGGAATGGACTCGTTCGGCGACGAGCCACGGGTGCAGGTCGCGCGGTGCGATGTCGAGCAACGCTGCGAAGGTGT
>CAZNSL010001008.1:1097-2482 GCA_964574975.1 uncultured Alcaligenaceae bacterium
ACCGTCGCGGCCCGTGGCAGGAGGTCGCTGTCCTCGCACACCGTCTCTCGGACATCGACACACCTGCATTCCGCGCGTTTGTCGCCAAGGCAGCGTCGAGCTTCCACGCCAACCTCAAGCGGATGCAGACTCAGCCCGAGGACGTGATGCCGTGGAAGGTCAACGGCGAGCGCTGGCATCTGTCCGACAAGGGTTTCCCACCCGGCCGCAAGGTGCAGTGGGACCGGACGCTGCTGCCGAGAGTCTTAGACCTGTTGCGTACGATCGTACCTGACCTGGAGGTGCAGTGGGACGTGCGCGACAGCATTACGGTACGCATTCCAGGTATTAGTCGAGCATGGGCTGGCCTACGCACGAAGGCGGCTGAATCGCTCGATGTGAAGTTTCTGGGGCCGAAGGGGCAGTTTAACTTGAGCTTGCTCGAAGGGTTGGGGGAATCGCCGGAAATCCTGTCTCACCGCGAGGATATCGACGCGCTGCACTTTACCTTCCGGCAACTCGACCCCAACCAACTCAAACGCCTTCACAAAGTGATGGCCGAACATGCGGCGTGCTTCCGTGTCGCCTTTGGGAGCGACTTGCTAGACGTGGCCGTATGACCGACCGTAGTTCCCCGGCCGGGATTCGAGATTACACCGGTTAGTTCTTACCGGCGGCGGGGATTTTGCCCGCGATGATATCCCGGAGCCTGCCCTTCTGTTCCTTCGTCAGCACGTCCTCGAGGTCCTTCCGCTCCTTGTCCTTGAGTTCTTCAATCTTCCGCTTCAACTCGTCGAGGTCCTTCTTGTATTTGGCTTGGGTCTCGTAGACTTTTTGTTTTTGGTCTTCACTCAAGCCGAGCTTGGCCCAGTTCGACGGCAACTGCCCTTTGAGTTTGACCGGCGGATCTTTCGGCTTGCCTTTTTCCTGACCGGCTACGAACGGGCTGCCGGCAGCGATCAAAGCCCCGGCAACGACGAGAAAGCGAAGGCGACGCATGGACGCACCCCCAAACAACGATGGTGACAGTACACGGCACGTAGTTTCGCCAGTGAGACTGTCTGCGTCAACGGAAAATCGAGAAAAAAACGTAGGTTGGACGTCAGTCGCGCCGTTATGATCGGCGCACACGGACGAACTGATGCGAAGAAAAAAGTGCGTGACGGAACCGAGACGCAACGAACTCAGCGGGCTTCGTGCTGTACCACCGGGCGTGCCCGCGTGCGACCTCACACCAGACTTTACGGCACCGAACGGCATTCGGCCCACTGTTTGCGTTGGTCCTGGCGAATCGACGCAACTCCTTGAAACGACAGGGGCCGGCGCTTCTCAGCACCGGCCCGCATCGGTCTGCATGAGCGAGGGCGACGGGACTCGAACCCGCAACCACCGGATCGACAGTCCGG
>CAZNSL010001009.1:0-2479 GCA_964574975.1 uncultured Alcaligenaceae bacterium
CTGCCAATTGAGCTAGCGGGGCGTGTCTCCTCTTTCTAGCGCCGCCGTGCCCCCAAGGCAAGAGGACGCCGTCTACGCCCGGGTTCGCGCGACCAGCCACGCCCCGCCCAGCGATGTGGCGATCACCCACGCCATCGCCGCCGCCGGCGACACGCGCACCCACAGCCACGCCACCAAAACGCTCGACACGAAGTCGCCGATGCCGTTCACCGTCGCCAACACGCCGAAGCCCCAGCCGCGCACCTCCCGCGGCAATAGCTCCGCCGCCGCCGCGGTCTCCACTGTCTCCCACACGCCCATGTACACGCCCGAGACGCCGAACACCACGGCGAACTTCACCCACACGAAGTCCGCCGTCAGGCCGTCGGGCCACAAGAGCGCGACCGCCGGGACCGCGGCGACGACGTAGCCCCACGCCAACACCAGTCGCTTCGGCCAGCGGTCGGCGAACGCCCCCGCGACGTAGCACGTCGCCGCATACACCACGTTGAACGCCGTGTAGTAGCCGACCGCGATCCGGGCCGCCGACTCCTTACCGTAGAGTGGCTCGAACGACTGGGCCGCGAACAGGATCAACAGCGCGTTGGCGAAGTCGCCCAGCCCGGCCAGACCGACACCCACCAGGAACCGCTTGTACGCCGACGGCAACGGCACCCGCTGGAGCGTCCTCACCGCTCCCGCCGCGTGCGGGGTTTCGCGCACCAACAGCAAGATGCATAGACCGGCCGCCAGCCCCGGCACCAAGGTTGCCGCGAATACGCCGCGCAAGCCGAGCGCCGGAAGCAGCACGATGAACAGCGCCGGGCCGATGACGGCACCCAGGCTGTCCATCGCCCGTTCGAGGCCGAACGCTCGGCCGTAGGTCTCCGGCGTCGTCGCATCGGCCAGCAGGACGTTGCGCACCGGCGAGCGCGCTCCGCGGCCGACCCAACCGAGCGTCCGGCCGAGCAGGACGTGCCACCACACCGTCGCCAGGCCGAAACTCGCCATGCCCAGGGCCGTCACGAAGTAGCCGGCCGCCGCGAACTGCTTGCGGTGCCGCAGCCAGTCCGTCAGCCGGCCGGCAATGAGCTTCGCCGCGCTCGATGCCAGGTCGGCCACACCCTCGATCACGCCCAGGAGCCACGGGGCCGCGCCGAGCGTGACGATGAGTTGCGGCAGCGCCGCCGTCGCCATCTCGTGGCCGGCGTCGGACAACAAACTCGCCAGGCCGATGCCGAGGACGGTGCGGTTCAGCCAGCGGGTGCGCGGGGCGTTCACGGCTCACCCCCGACCCAAACGCCGAAGCGCATCGCAGCCAGCCCGGCAAACACGCTCAGTGCGATATACACCGCTGCCGGCAGCCAGGAGCCACGGCCCAGCAAGAACGTCTCGTACTCGAACGTCGAGAAAGTCGTGAAGCCGCCGCAGAAGCCGACAGCGACCAGCAGTCGCATATCCTCGGCTTTTAGCCAGGTGACGGCCGCGTGCCCGAGGCGGTGCGACAGCACGGTCATGAACCAGCCGAGCAGGAAGCTGCCGCTGACGTTGACGAATAGCGTGCCCCAGGGGAATGCGGTGCCGGCGAGGCGGGCGAAGGCCAGCGACGCGCCCCAGCGCGTCAGCCCGCCGACGGCCGAGCCGAGGGCGACCAGGGCGATCTGCGCGAACGGTCGCACCGCGTCAGGACTCCGGGGGAAAGGTGACGCGGTCGTACACGTCGGCGAGGGCCAGCGAGCAACCGATGGACGCGATGCGAAACGTGGCGTCGAGGCCAGCGATCTTGCGCACCGACCAGGTGCCGTCGGTCTTACGGCGGTGGTGTTCGACGTACGGCCGATCCTGAGCGACGAGGATGTAATCGGTCAGCGTCGGGTTGTGCTTCTTGTACCGCTCGAACTTGGTGCCGCGATCGAAGACTTCGGTCGTCGGGGAGAGGATTTCGATGACGACCTTCGGGTTGGTCACGACATCTTGATGCTCGTCGAGGGTTTCGACTTCACCGCAGATGACTACCAGATCGGGGAACGAGTACAGCCCGACCATCGACTGAAGCGGCCGAGGCCGCGGCCCGCTCCGCACGCGCGTGTTGCCCTGGAGGACGCAACACGGTTTGCCCTTGAGCTGGTTATTCAGGGAGGTGTTGATATTCGAGCCGATGTTGGCGTGCGGTAGGCTCTCGCCGGCCATCATGAAGATGTCGCCATCGAGATACCAAAACCGCTCCAGCGAGGCGCGGTCGAGCGCGAGGTATTCCTCCTCGGTGAACGCGTGTTGCCGAAGTGCTAACCCCATCGCAGGTCTCCGTGCCGCGGTGTGACCGCTAGTATACCAGTTCAGCCGCACCGCTACACTACACGGATGGAGCCGCCGTACGACCCCGCAACCGCGTACCACGAAGCCGGGCACGCCGTCGCCGCGCTGGCGCTGGGCCGGCCGGTCGCCAGGGTCAGCGTCCTGTCGAACCGCGAGCGGCTCGGGGCCTGCCACTTCCAGAAGG
>CAZNSL010001010.1:0-2479 GCA_964574975.1 uncultured Alcaligenaceae bacterium
TCGCGCTGCAGCAGCGGATCGTCGAGCTGAAGCTCGAGCACCGCGACCTCGACGCCGCGATCGTCCGGCTGGAGCAGGACGCCGATCACGACGAGCTCCAGATCCGGCGGATGAAGCGCCGGAAGCTGCTGCTCAAGGACCAGGTCGCGCGGCTGGAGCGGCAGATGGATCCGGATGTGCCGGCATAGCGGATGGGTCGGGCTTGCCGTTCGTCGGAATGGGTGCAGGCCCCGACCTTGGCGACCTGTCGCGGAGCCTTGGGTTGGAGCCCCGATTTTGTACGCTACAAAAATGCCCGGCTCCGACCCATTCCCTACTGCTCCAATCGGGCAATGTCCCGAGGCCGTTCGCTTTCGGATTTCAAGGAATGAGGCGTCGGACCGCCGACTCAGGAGGGCGCGCCGATCTCCCAGGCTGTAGCCCACGCAACCTGAATTCGGCAGCCGACAAGATTGGGCGCGCGTCCGCCAGGTCCAAGGGCCAGCGCCGCGCGTTTCATGACATTGTCAATAACCTGCATCAAGAATTCGGAAAAACCCGTTGCTATTGTCAGTAGGGCGACTATGATCTCGTCCCGCACGACGTCGGACGCGTCGTCCGCACCCTCAACAACAAAAGAGCCGCACGAGCGGCCGGCCGCAGGCGTGTTCCTTGGGGGATTTGTCGAACTCTTTCGGGAGAGATCCATGATGAACCGCTTGCATGCAATCGTGGCGCTGCTGATGAGCTTCGTGGTGGTCGCCTTCGCGTCGGCGGCGGGTGCCGCAGGCCCAACGAAGCAGTACAGCCTGGCCTTCAATCCGGGCAGCCTCCCGCCGGGCAACAACCCCGGCTTCATGCTGCGGATCAAGAACGAGTCGCCGAACGGCAATTCGTCGATCAACTCGATCGACATCGTCCTTCCGAGCAACCACACCGTTTATGCGGCGCCGACGTTTCAGCCCGCCTACACCGGAAACATCGACTGGTCGACTCCGGGACGCATCAGGATCACGAACATGTACCCGCTGGGACGCGGGAACTCCGTGTTTCTCAATGTGCCGATCAGCGTGTCCGGATCGGCCGCCTGTTCCGCCAGTAGCTGGAACCAGACCGTCGCCTGGACCGGCTCGTCGCTGAGCGGCGAGACGTTCGCCAAGATCGCGCCGTCGGCGATGCCCGCCGGTTACGGCGCCACGACCACTCCGAGCGGCAGCCTCACACTCGCGTTCGGGTCACTGCCGACGAGTTTCGTCGCCGGAACCCCGTACAGCGTCAACGTTTCCGTGACCTCGTCGTGCGGGTCGCCCCCGCCCACCGCGGTCACGCTGGCGGCCAACCCGTCGGCCCGCGGCACCGGGACGCAGACGACGAGCGGCGGCCAGACCACGTTCAATGTCACGTTCAGCACGCTTGGAGGGGTAACGCTGACCGCGTCTGCCGCGCCCCCGACCGCGTCGATCACGTACAGTAGCACGGTGTTCCCGAACGGGGCGCTGGCGTGCGGGGACGACCTCCCGCCAAGCGTGACGAATCCGTCCTCGCTCGCGGCTTCCGAGCCAGGCTACGCGTTTGGCAAGCGTGGCGCCTTCAACGCCAAGGGCTCGACGTGCGCGCTGGTCAATTACGGTTTCGACAACAAGATCCTGACGGTCGACCAGTACGTCGCGAACGCGTGGGACACGCTGCTGCAGCCGGACGCCGCGTTCTACTACTCTGTGAACTGGCAAGCGAAAACGCTGGTCGCCGCCGATCTTGGCTACCCGCCGGTCACGCGGCCGAAGGTGGCATGGGAGCTCGACAATGCGCTCCAGCTCATCAAGACCGATGGGCTCGCCTGCCTGAGCCCGAAACTACCGCGACCCTACGGCCGGCTCTCGGCCGCGCTCGGCGCCACCGTGTCGTCAATGACGCTCGACGTCACCAGCCCGCCGACGGGTGGCTGGGAGCCGTTGCCCGCCGCCGGGACCCCATTCCCGATCAATGTCGGCAACGAGCGGATGACGGCAACGGTGACCTCGGGTACGACGCTTTCGCTGGCGCGCGGACAGGCAGGTACGACCGACAGCGCGCATAGCGGTGGCGAATACGCGATGAGCACGCCGATGCCGGTCGACCCACGCTCGACGAGTCCGTACTACGGCAAGGCCGTCCGGATGTGCATCGTGTCGCACGGCTGGCAGGCGTACACGCCGGATCCGGTGACCGGCGCGCCGAGGTATTTCTGGGTCACCGACGCCATCGACAACGGCGACGGCTTCATGTCCAACGACTAGCGCCGACGAAACACCACGCGACGGAAAGCGGCCCTTCGGGGCCGCTTTTCATTGGTGGCGCACGCGGTCTAGCGTTCCGGCATCGGGACCGGTGGCAGCACGCGGATCGCGAGCCGCGCAACGAGCGCATCGCGTTCCGCGGCCAACTCCGGCGGTGGCTCGTCGCCGGCGCAGGAGTGCGCGATGCACAGCGAGTGCAGGGCCAGCGCGGTCTCCTGCAAGTC
>CAZNSL010001011.1:0-2470 GCA_964574975.1 uncultured Alcaligenaceae bacterium
CTCCAGCGCTCGGTCGCGCTCGGCGGTGACGGCCCGCCGCGACCGTTCGGCCTGCCACGCGACCACGCCCAGCGCCATCAAGCCGACAACGAGCGCGGCCGCGATGCCGGTCGCCAACCGCGCGTGCCGCCGTATCCACCGCCGCGCCCGCGCGACGGCCGGTTCGCGGTACGCGCTCACCGGCTCGTCGGCCAGCCAGCGCTCCACGTCCTGCGCCAGCGCCAGCGCCGTCTCGTAGCGATTTGCCGGCGCGAGCGCCATCGCCTTCAGGCACACGGCCTCCAGCGCCGGCGGCACGGCCGGTAGCACGGCCCGTGGCCGCGGGAACTCGCCGGCCGCGGCGCGGCGCAGCACCTCGTCAACGTTGTCCGCGCCGTCGTACGCCGTCTTGCCGGTCAGCAGTTCGTAGAGCGTCGCGCCGAGGCCAAAGACATCCGTCGCCGGGCCGATCGCCTCGGGTCGAGCGCTCGCCTGCTCCGGCGACATGTACCAGGGCGTGCCGACCAACTCGCCGGCCATCGTCTTGGCTCGCTCCGTCGGGGCGGGCACCGGCGCGGCGGCCTGGGTGTCGCCGCCGGGGCCGACGCGGGCCAGGCCCCAGTCGACGAGCAACGTCTCGCCGTAGGGGCCGAGCATGACGTTGCCGGGTTTCAGGTCGCGGTGCAAGACGCCGCGCGAGTGCGCGTAGGCGACGGCGTTGCACACGTCCACGAAGCGCGTCAGCAACTTGCGGAACGCCAGCGCGTCGAAGCGCGGCGAACGGGCGTGGAACCGCTTCAGCGCCGCGGCCAGATCGACGCCCTCGACGAAGCGCATGGCGTAGAACGGCCGGCCGTCGGGGTACGCTCCCAGTCCGTAGACCGGCACGACGCCGGGGTGTTCCAGCGCCCCGGTGATCTCGGCCTCGGCGACGAAGCGGCGGCGGCGATTGAGGTCGTCGGCGTAGCGGGCCTGAATCTCCTTCAGCGCGACGCGGCGGTTCAGCTCGGTGTCCTCGGCGACGAAGACTTCGCCGAGACCGCCCTTCGCGTGCGGTCGAACGACGCGGTAGCGGCCAGTCGGGCTGCTCGTCGGCGGCGCTGTCGCGTTGCCCGGTCGCGGCGCACCGACGGCCTGCCGGAGCGTGTCGTGCACCGAGCCACCGTCGGCGAGTTCGAAGGGGTGCGTCGCCGCCGCGATCGATGTCCGCCCGACGGCACTCGGGGCCGCGTCGTCGTCTTGTCGCCGCAGGTGTCCATCGACGAGGGCATCGAGGCGTTCGAGGTTTTCGGCGGAGAGGTGGCCTTTGGCGCGGAGGAAGTCGCCGAACGGCCGGGCTGGGTCGCGCCGCCACTCGGCGAAGGCGGCGACGAGGACATCGGCCGCCAGCAAGCCGTTGTGGACGGCGAGCAGTCCGAGGGTCAGGTTGCGGTCGGCGGACATCGGCCGGGCCTCGGGCGCGGGGGTGTGCCCCATCGTACCCGGTGCCGCGCGGCGTGCAAAGGGCCGGCCGACGGCTACGGCTGCCAGGTCACGTCGCCGACGCCTTGCTCGTAGAGCTTCACGGCGTCGGTGAACTGCGCGCGCTGGGCCGGGGTGAGAGCGTCGAGGGTGCGGATGACCCGATCTGCCGTTGCGACGTAATTGACCGCGTCTTGTTGCGGCAGAGGCGGAAGCATGTCGTAATCGGCCTGGTTGCGCCGCCGGCGGAGTTCGTGCAGTTGCGAGGCCGCATTCTCGACGGCGGCGTCACTGCAATTGTTGAGGCGGACGTACAGGTAATTGTGGGCGCGGTCGGCGCGCGGCGTTTGGAAGCGCAGAGCCGCCAGCAGGTCGCGGGCGACGTGGAAGGCGGCGTAATACGCTCGGCTGACGGCACTGCGCCAGTCTGATTCTTCCGGGGCGGTCGCCAATCTCCGGGCCGAGTTGAGGAAGTCGCGGCCGTTCATCGGACATCCAGTCCGAATAGCCCGCGGACATCCTTCGGGAACGTCGCATGGACGGTGTTGCGCCAGCGCTCCTTGGCGGCCCACGAACGTTCGTACGGCCAGCTGCTGGCCGCCATGCGGAAGACGATCCAACCGAGGTCGGGAATCTCACCGTCGAGTTCGAGGTGAACCGTCGCGTCGATCCCGGGGAAGCCGTCGGCCGCTAACTCATAGAGCGGCACCAAATAGTCGGTGACGCCGTGGGCGGCGGCGAAGGCCAGCACGTCGGCGGGGAAGACGGCGGAATCGAATGTCGTGAGGGTCGGCGTCATCGCAGGTCGTCTCCGGGGTGGCCGGCGTCAGCATACCATGCGGCAGCGCGGCCGTCAGCGCGGAGCCGGATCGGGCAGGCCGTCGGCCAAATCCCACAGGAGCGCCGCGAAGTCGTCGCGGCGACGGAGCGCGGCGAGGTCGGCGTCCTCGAGCATGTGCGGCACGTCGTGGTAGCCCTTGGCGAAGGCTTGCCGCAATAGCTCGACGGCGCGGGCGGAGTGGGCGTCGGC
>CAZNSL010001012.1:0-2467 GCA_964574975.1 uncultured Alcaligenaceae bacterium
CGAGGGTTATAATAGTAAGTACTGAGACCGCGAAAGACGCGCAGAAAGATCTGCTGAGTGAGGTCTTCGGCATCGGCCTTGGAAAACCCGCGTCGGCAGACCTCGCCATATACCAAGCCGCCGTACACACTGACGAACTCCTCCCAGCCCGCGGTATCCGCGGCGTTGTTGAGCCGGGCGATCAGGCTGGCCCGCGTCGAAGGTAAATGCGGAAGAGGCGTCATACATTTATCGCATTTTCCCCAATTTTACCGCGCAAGACTGAAGCGGGATCGGGTACTTTAGAATTTGCCACGCCAGCGAGGGTTGATGATGCCCGGCTTCCGCTCTTTTCTCCGCAACCGGTTCAACCGGCTGTTCCGCCGTTTTGGCCTCGTGCCGCGGCCGAATCTCAGCATCCTTTCATTGGAGGAGCGCGTGGTGCCGGCTGTACTGGTCGATCCGCGGCTTCTGAACTCGCTGCAGCCGGCCATCGCCCGTCTCACGGCGGACAGCGTGCCGGACATGGCCGTGGCCAATCCGAATGGAACGCTGACCGCTCTCGACGGAGCCAGCGGCGCGACGCTCTTCACGCGGCAACCATTCGGTCCGCAGTACGGCGGCCCGCTCACCGTCGCCGCGACGGACATCAATCACGACGGCCGTGCGGAAATCGCCGTCAGCACCGGTTTCGGCGCCGGCCCGCGTGTGCAAGTCCTCGACGGCGCCACGCAGACCGTGCTCTACGACCGCTTCGTTTATGATGTCCGCTTCAACGGCGGCGTCAGCGTCGCCCTGGGCGATGTCACCGGCGACGGTTTCGTCGATCTCGTCACCGCCGCCGGCTATCGCGGCGGGCCGCACATCAAGATCTTCGACGGCGCCACGTCCTTCAGCACCAGCCGCAGCTTCTTCGCTTACGATACCGTCTACCGCGGCGGAGTGAACGTCGCGGTCGGCGACCTCGACGGCGACGGCACCGCCGAGATCGTCACCGGCACCGGCCCCGGCGGCGGTGCCCACGTCCGCGTCTTCGACGGCCGCACCCTCCAGGCCACGCACGCGTTTTTCACCACTGACCCCGCCAACTTAAACGGCACCCGCGTCGGCGTCGGCGACGTCGACGGCAACGGGCTGGCGGACATCGTCACTCACAGCGCCGGCCGCTTGCGCGCCTACGCCGGCCGCAATACCACTCCGTTCCACGACGTGCCGACATTCAACATCGCCGCCATCTCGCTGCCCACCGGCAACAACGTCACCGGAGAGGACCTCGACGGTGACGGCTTCGGCGAATCGTTCCTCGCCGACTCCTTTAACGTGCAGACCTACAACGGCGACCCAATTGCCGCCACAAGCTTCATTTACACTCCCGGCAACAACCCCGGCGTCTTCGCCAAAGCCCCCGGCTCGAAGGCCCCGAACGCCTTCACCGGCGAAGCCTTCTTCGTCCCCGGCACGGGCAACGGCACCATCGGTCTTACTCGCCTTCGGTCGTTCACCACGGCAGGCAGCACCCTCGGCGTCTTCGCCGTGGACAACGCCGCCGGCAAACTCGGCTCGCTGAACCCCGGCGACCCCGGCTACATTGACGCCGCCACCGCGGCTTCGAAGTTCCTGCTCAACTCGTCCGGTGCTGCCGCCAACACCATTACTGTTGAAGCCGGCCGCTTCTACGGCCTCATCCTCACCAGCGGCGGCAACACCTCAGTCTCGTTCCGCAACGCGAATCCCGGCCAGTCCAGCCAGTTCCGCATCTTACCCGGCAACCGCATCGCCGTCGAGGATTCCGCCCTCGCCGCCGGCGACCGCGATTTCAACGATCTCATCGGCGACCTCGCCGTGAATGGCGTCACGAATCCACCCCCGCCGCCACCTCCCGGCGGTGGCAATATCTCCGAGACGATCACCACCGTGATCACCGGCGGCGACACCGGCACCACGAAGGTCACCAACAACGTGCTCCGTCTCAGCGAAGGCAACTCCTTCCGCGTCGCGGCGGAGATCCCGTTCACCGTGCCTGCGGCATCAACGCAGGTGCAAGTCACCTTCACCGCGCCGAGCTTCGACACCGCCAGCGTCGGCAACATTCGAGACGCGTTCGAAGTGGCGGTGCTCGGCAAGGACGGTCAGCCGCTCGCCTTGCCCACCGCCGCGGAGCGCGATGCGTCGTTCTACGTCAGCGAAGGGCTGACCGCGATCAGCGCTCCCGGCACGACAACGACGGCAACGACAGTCTCCGTCTATCTCTCCAGCCTGCCCGCGGGCACCGAGGCGAAGCTCGTCCTGCGGCTCGTCAACAATGACACCGACGACGGCACGTTCGTGGATGTCAGCCGCGTGGACTTCCTTCCGACGGCATCGGCCGCGCCGACCGGCGTCACACCAACGATCGAGCCCGGCAGCGCGGGCAAAGTCAACTTCGAAACCTTGAACGATGTGACGCCGAGCCTACGGGCGGACTACGGCCGCACCACGCTCACCGACG
>CAZNSL010001013.1:0-2462 GCA_964574975.1 uncultured Alcaligenaceae bacterium
AACCCCAAGGTGGCGGCCTGATCCGGGCCTCGGCAACACTGGGTGAACTCCAGCAGCATCCGCATTGACTGGCTGCCGCGGCGGCGGTATTGCCTGCCCGGTGCGTGGGTGGAGCCACCACACGACCGGCAGGGACGCGGCATGGTCTGGCGGACGGTGGGGCGCGTGATCGCGGTAGCGGTGCCCGGCGGCGCGCTTCTCGTCGGCTGGCTCGTCTACCAGTCGCTCAATGGCGCGGCCGTGCGCGCAATGGTCGTCGCCCACCTGCGCGAACGGTTCGTTGGTGCCGACGTGTCGCTCGGCGCAGCCAACTTCCGCCTGCTCGGCGGCATCACCTTCGACAACCTCACGCTCTTCCGCCGCGACGACAAGAGCCAGACGCCGATCCTGCACGTCCCGGCCGGCGTCATTTACCACGACAAGGAACTGCTCGCCCAAGGCAAATTGGCGATCCGCAAGATCAAGTTCGAGCGGCCGCGGCTCATCGCCACGCGCTCGGCGGACGAGCGCTGGAACGTCGATGGTATCCTGGGACCGGTCCACCCGGATGTGCCGATCCCGGTCATGGAAATCGAGCAGGGCGCGGTCATTGTCGAACTTGCCGCCAAGGGGAAGACCCCGGCCATCCGCGTCGAAGTCCGCGGTGTCCAGGCGACGTTCCTCAACAGCCCGATCGCGATGCTCCAGTTCGAAGGTCGCGGTGATGCTGGGCCGTTCGGAACGCTGGCCGTTCAGGGCAACTGGCACCGGATCAACAAGCGCGTTAATGCCGCGGTGGACCTCGATCCGATCCCGCTCGGACCCGCCCTGCTCCGCGAGCTGACCCGTTACGCCCCGGCGACACTCGAACCCGTCGAACGCTTGACTGGCACTGGCCGCATTCACGTGGAGTTGGCGTACCTGCCCGACGCCGCCGAGCACTGGCGGCACCAGGCGCGCGTCGAGATCGTCGGCGGTGGCATCGTCCACCGCGCCCTTCCCTTTCCGGTCGAGAAGCTGGATGTTTCGGGGCGATGGGACGACGGCCGGGTCACCATCGACAGGTTGACCGCGCAGGCGGGTGCGTCGCCGGTGGCCGGCCGGATCGAGTTCCAACCAACCGGGGGCGTGGCGGTAGTAGCGGCACTGGCCGCGCCGCCCGCTGAGCCGGGGCGGCTGCCCGCGGAAATCGAACCGCACGATCGGGCCAAGGACTTCCTCCAGGCCGCGTTCGCAGCACCGGCCGCACGCAAGGGACCACCGACCTCGATGGCCGCGATGCTGTCGGCCGTCAAGAGCCTGGAACTGTCGGTGGGCAAGCTGCCGGTTGGTCCCGACCTGTTTGCCCGGCTGCCGCCTCTGTTCCAGAAAATCAACACGCGCTTCGCGCCCGTCGGGCCGCTCGATGTGACCTGGACGCTCGATCGGCGGGACGACGCCTGGTCCGCCGCAGTGCGCGTGCGCACCGACGGCGTGAGCGGCCATTACGACAGCTTTCCGTACCCGCTGGCCAACGTTCGCGGTCGCGTCGATTGGTCGAGTGCCCATGACAAGCCGGAGCGACTCGAACTCGACCTGACCGGCGAGGCACCCAACCGGCAGCCGATCACGATCCGCGGCTGGGTGGACGGCGACGGTCCCGACCCGTGGTACTCCTACGACATTACCGCCGACGGTCTCGCCGTGGACGAGACGCTCATCGAGTCGCTACCACATCGGTTCCAGACGATCGCTCGGTCGTTCCACCCGGCCGGCCAATGCGACGCGGCCGTCACCGTGCGGCATGTCCGTGGTGAAGGGCCAGCCCGGCAGCATTATAGCGTCCGCTTCCGCGACTCGTCGCTGCGCTACGATGCCTTCCCGTTCCCGCTCGACGACGTTTCCGGCACGCTCGACGTGCGGCTCGGCCCCGGCCCGGCCGGCGACCCTACATCGAACAACCTGTTCACGTTCGAGAACTTCCGCGGCCGGCGCAACGGCAGCGACGTTGCGTTCCGCGGCACCGCCCGGCCGAGCGTACACGGCACGCAGATCGACCTGGAACTGAGCGGCGAGCGGGTGCCACTCGACGCCGAGATGGCCGCCGCGTTCTCCCGCATGAAGCTGCACAACGTCTGGGAGCTGTTCGGCCCGAGCGGCCGAATGAACTTCACTGCGTCGGTGGCCCACCGCGAGCGACCGGGCGGGGCACCGGAGTTCGACATCCGCGTCGTTCCGGCCGGAGCTACGCTGCGGCCGACGTTCTTCCCGTACACGATGTCCGGACTGACCGGCTCGTTCCGCTTGACGCGCGGGCGCGTCGAACTCGGCGAGTTCCGTGCCAGGCACGGAAGCACACAATGGCGGTTCGCCGGCGGCGAGGTTCTGCTACCCGAGGGCGGCTATTACGCGAAAGTCACCGGCCTGGACGTGCGTCCGCTGCCGCCCGACGCCGATTTCCTACGGGCCTTGCCTCCGGCCATCCGGTCGGCTTGCCAGGCGTT
>CAZNSL010001014.1:0-2459 GCA_964574975.1 uncultured Alcaligenaceae bacterium
CCGCGAAGGTGGTCTCGCCTTGGACGTGCTCCTCTTCGGCGATGCGCACGTTGATGGCCAGGAGATCGTCGATCGCGGCGGCCACCGCTTTGCGTGCATTCGACGCGGATGCGCCGTCAGCCAGGTTCACGACCGCGCCGTCGATATCGCCGGCGTCCACCTGAGCGATCAACCGGTCGACCGCGACTTCGTAATCCGCCCAGGCCGCGTCGAGCAAGGCAAGGCCGGACACCTCCTCCGGAACCAGTTGGGTGGCGCGGTAGAGGTCCAATTCCTTTTCGATTTCGGTTTTGCTGGCGTTCAAACTGTCGAGCGTCGCGCTCTTTTCATCCGGGAGCAGGATGTACTTATAGACGTCGCCGCGGATCTTATAGAGCATCGCATCCACTTGCCCCAATTGTTCGATGGGCAGTGTTCGGTCTTCGTACAGCGACGTCATGCCGTCGTTGATGCTACCCATGTTGACGTACCCGACGACGGCGACGGCGACGACGATCACCGCGACGGCCAGGAACCCGCCGATCAACTTGGCGCCCACAGTCATGGATTTGAAGAGATTCATCATAGTTGTCCCTACCGGTCTCGGCGGACGGTTCAGCTGGGGCGGGGGTGATGCGGACCACGAGGCGGGGCAGCGCGGCGGCACAGGCGGAACGCGCGCCGGCCTGGGGTCTTTGGTGGCCGTGATCGGCCCGTTCCCCCCTCCAGAAGAACAGTCTGCCTACGGAAGCCGGCGTCGCGTGCCAAACGCGACTCGCGGATCGCCGACTGGCCTGACGCTACTCTAGCAAACCGACCCGCCGACGTCAGTAAACCCTTGGTGAATGCCCTCGTTAACCGCCGTAAACGCCGCTGAATGTTCGCACCCGAATTGTCCGATGACACGCCCACCTGTGGTACAAAACGACAATCGCAAGACGGTGACGGCTCGCCCGACAGACCCTGCGTCGAGGAGTGCGGAGATGCTCGAACAAGACCCGATCGTGAAACGATTAACGGCCTGGGCGGCGGCGCGCCCCGATGTTCGCGCCGTCTGGTTGACCAGCACGCGAGCCAGGCCGGGCGCCGTCGTCGACGACCTCTCGGACTACGACGTGGTCCTCACCGTCGATGACGTCGCCGCTTACTTGAATGCACGGTCGTGGCTCGCCGATTTCGGAGAAGTGCTGGCCGTGTACCAGGATCCAGTCCATGACGCGCACGGCTGGGGGTTCGCCCAGTTTGGCGTCGTGACCCAGTATGCCGATGGGCTGCATCTCGACTTCACCCTCTGGCCGGCCGCGCAGTTGGCGCACGCCGTCGCGCACAAAGTGTTGCCCGGGGATATGGATGACGGGTACCGGGTTTTGTTCGATCCGCAGGGTCTGACAAGCGGGCTGCCGGCGCCGACCTACACGGTCTTTGTTCCGAGCCCACCCACGGCTGCCGAGTTCGCGCGAACCGTCGAGGATTTCTTCAGTGACGTGCCCTATGTCGTCAAACAGCTCTGGCGTGACGAGTTGCTGCCGGCCCGGTACTGCCTCGATTGCGACATGAAGCAGGTCTTTCTGCGCCGGATGCTCGAGTGGCACGCCGCCGGCGAGACCGGCTGGGCGCACCCGTCAGGCGCGCTCGGGCGCGGGCTCAAGCGGCGGCTCCGTCCCGATCTCTGGCGAGCACTTGAACTGACCTTCGTCGACGCGCGGCTCGACGCCAACTGGGAAGCGCTCTTCGCCACACTTGGGCTGTTTCGTCAGGCCGGGCAAGAGGTCGCGGCCCGCCTGGGTTTCTCGTACCCGCTGGCCATGGATGAGCGACTCGTGACGTATGCGCGCGATTTGCATGAACGCCGCCGACCGGCTGCGACGGTCGACTCTCTCGGCAGGAGCTCAGGAGCCCTATGATCCCGACCCTTCGCACGCTGACCCTTGCCGATCTGCCCGTCGCGTTGGCGTTGATCGACGGCTACGTGGCGACCGAACGCTTTGTCGCGGAACGCAGCGAGGCCCACGACGCTGTCGCCATCACGCTCCGGCGCGAGGTGCTGGCGACGCCCTACGTCAAACTGTACGATCCGCTCGACCGTGAGACCCTGACGCACTATCTGGCTGTGCCCGCGCACGGGTATTCGGTTGCGGCCTTTCTTGGCGCGGCCTGTGTGGGGTTTGCGTTGGCCGAGCCGCGCGCGTGGAATGGCAGCCTGTGGCTCCACGAGTTTCACGTGGCCGCCGAGCATCGGCGGCACGGGGTGGGGCGACGTCTGATGAACACGGTGTTTGATAGTGCGCGGGAGGCGGGGCTTCGGTGTGTGGCCTGCGAAACCCAGACCACCAATGTTCCGGCGATCGACTTCTACAGCCGGATGGGCTTTCGCGTCGACGGGATCGACGTGGCTTTCTATACGAACGACGACCTGTCGGGCGGTGAGGTCGCTGTCTTCATGCGGGCGCCTGTGGGTGATCGTCCCTCGATGGCGCCTC
>CAZNSL010001015.1:0-2450 GCA_964574975.1 uncultured Alcaligenaceae bacterium
CCTGCTGGCGAACGTCGCGAACGCTCGCACCCCAGTGCGCTAACTACTTCGACGTCGTCGGCCAGGCCCCGAACAGCGTGGTCTACAGCTCCAATGGGCACGACGCCGCCGTGTGGGTCCAGCCGCCGCCAGCAGCGGGCGCTCCCTCCTCTACCAACTACCTCCCTGCCCCGTATTCCTCGTTGGCGCCGATCACGGGCGGGATGCCCGCCACTACGCCGAAAGCCCCCGCAGCCCCCGCCCCGGCGGCCGGCAGCAGCGGTACTCCGCTTCCCGCTGCGAGTGGTAGCTCTGGAACGCCCTTGCCTGCCGAAAACAGTGCGACCACTCCTGCTCCCGCGTCAGGCAGCTCGGGCACCACGGCTTCGGGTAGCTCCGGAACCCCTGCGACGGGGACTCAGCCGTCCGCCGCGGCAGCGTCTCCGGCGGCGACCCCCGCACCGGCCGCGGCCAGCCCATCGGCGGCAGCTCCGACTACTGCGGCTGCGCCCGCACCGACCACGCCTGCGGCACCGTCTGGCAGCGCAGGGACTCCGCTCACGGCACCGACGACAACCGTGGTTCCGGCGGGCTAGTTCTACCTACCGTGTGAGATGCGCGAAAGCCGTTCCAGGAGAACGGCTTTCGGCGTTGTGGGGCCTCAGCTATGGGACGACCACCACTTGAACGCGGCCACTTCGCCGCCGGGGGCGGAGTCAACAACCGACAGGAGCAGCCGCGCGTCGTCAGTCCAAGCGATGATGGGCGTCCCATCGTCGCGCACCCCGCAGTAGAGCTGCCCGGCGACCTGGTCGGGCGTTGCGTTGTGGCGCCAAGGCCCTGGCGATTGGATATTGCCCGGGCAGATCTGTTGACGGGTGTTTGCGGTGATCTCGGTGAACTGCGCCTGTAACGCCGGTAGATCGACGACCAGCGTGTAGCGGCCGACGCGAGGGCCGCCTGCATCGGTGTTGGGGCCACAGGTGACTGCCGCCAGAGCACCGGAGGGAACGCCGGTATCCGGTGTGCAGGATTTTTCGGGGTAACCGATGGGCACCATCCGCAGCACCGCTTCAGGAGGCGCAGAAGGAGCGACCAGGATTGGCGTTGGCGACGGCTCTGACGATGATGATGCGGGCTGTTCGGCAACCGAAGTGGCTGGGGCTGAGGCTGTTTCACCGTCACGCCCACTAACCCCCCAGATGATGAGGCCAATGAGACCGACTGCGAGTAATCCGGCGGCCGCCAATAACGCCAGGCGAGTCCGGCCATCAGAAGCCGGCGCGGCAGCGAGATCGTCGATAGCTGCCCTCTCGACGGTCACCGGTTCATCAACGGCGACCCGGGGAGCAACGGGGGCCGACGTCGGCCGCGGCGTGGAAACCGTTGGCGGCCTCGGGAGCGTTCGACTCGGCGGCGTGCTCCGCGGCTCAGCCGGAGAGGCAGCGGTCGGCAGCCCTGCTAGCGCTACCTCACGTACAGAATCTGCTGTCGTGGCACTGCCGCGGATAGAAGCCGGCGCGATAGGACTCAGGTCATCAACGCCCTCGTCTAACTCGTCGGCCAACGGCGGCAGATCAATAAGGGGCCGGCGACCCTCGGCGGTGATCGGTGCCGCCGGCGCGGGCACGGTGACCAGTTCCTGATCGCCCTCCATCTCGTCGGCCAACGGCGGCAGATCAATGAGCGGCCGGCGCGGCCGGCGCGGCACATACGGGGGTGGCTCTGCGACCAGGTTCGTTTCCAGGCCGGCGTTGTCATCGAAGTCGACGTCGACCTCCGGCGTCGTCACATCGACCACCGGCGGCGGTACGGCGGGCGAGTCGATGTCGTCGATGAATCCAGCCGCGGCGAAGTCGAGCGCGTCGGTGTCGATCGCGTCGCTTCTCCGCAAGTCTGGGTCCAAGACGTAGGCGATCTCGATCGGGAATGCCTTCATGCCGAAGTGCGGGGCAGCCCCCGGGGTGGTTGGCCGAAAGACGATGTCGGACACCCACACGAATCGTCCGTTCGAGTCCTCGCCGCAGCGGGCGGCGGTGAACTGATCAGGATCGGCACTTCGATCCCGCAGTGGTTCGTCGAGCACGGCGTAGTAGACGGTCTGTCCGTCAAACGTGGTTCGCATGCCGATCGTGTCGCCGGCCACGGGCAGCGCACCGTAGAGGTCCGGTGGGCCCGACCCCAGGGCCGTCAGCATGAACCGCGACACGGTCTAGAAAATACCGTGCAAAGCCCGATTACCAGTGAAGTTCCCATGCCGGTGGGCCTGGTCCAACCACCAGCCGCACTCACCGTCGGTGCGCTTTAGGAGTTGTCTCCACACATCCCGAGCTCGAGGCGAAGCGCCCGTTCGATCAGGTCGGAGACGCTGCCTGCACCCCATTGCTTCTTGAGCCGCTTCAGTAGCTTGGCGTTCTCCGGGCCGACACCCTGCAACGTGATGGCCCGCGGCGGAAGGTCGTGGCGGCGGT
>CAZNSL010001016.1:0-2450 GCA_964574975.1 uncultured Alcaligenaceae bacterium
GGCCTCCTGCTCGGCTCGCAGGCGAACGACGAGGGCAAGATCTTCTTGATGCCCAACAACTGGGCCGTGATCAGCGGGATCGCCGATCGCGATCGTGCCCAGCAGGCGATGGCGTCGGTGACGCAGTACCTGTTGAAGGATCATGGCACGCTGCTCAACTTCCCGGCGTTTACGCGCCCGCGGCGCGACGTCGGCTACGTGACCCGCTACGCGCCCGGCCTGCGCGAGAACGGCGGCGTGTACACGCACGCCGCGACCTGGTCGGTGTGGGCCTACGCGGTGGCCGGGCAAACCGAGCTGGCCTACGAAGCCTATCGGCGCATCTGCCCTCCGAACCGCAGCCGCGACATCGACGCGTACAAGGCCGAGCCATACGTCACCCCGGGCAATATCGACGGCCCGCTCTCCGAGTACTACGGCCGCGGCGGCTGGACCTGGTATACGGGTTCGTCGCAGTGGCTACACCGCGTCGCCACGCACTGGATTCTGGGTATTCGGCCGCAGCCCGAGGGCCTGTTGATCGATCCGGCGATCCCGGCGCAGTGGCCGGGCTTCAAGGTGACGCGAGTCTTCCGGAATGCCGTGTACGAAATCGTGGTCAAGAACCCGGACGGGGTTTCAAAGGGCGTGACCGCCGTCTTCGTCGACGACAAGCCGATCACGGGGCAGGTCGTCCCGGTCTTCGCCGATGGCAAGACCCATCGCGTCGACGTCACGCTCGGCCCGATCGGCTGACACACGCAACTTTCGGTCGCAGGCGAGCGCCTGCTCGTCGCAAAGGAGGTGTCTATCGCGTGAAGCGGCTGCACACCGACAATGGCTGAATGATCTGACACCATCAAGAGGAGAGAGATGATGAAAGCGTTCACGAAGTGGATCAACCTGACGATGACGTCGTTGGTCGTCGCCAGCGTGGTTGCGTGCACGGCTCAGCCGGCCGCCACCGTCGCGCCGACCGCCCCGGCCGAGCCCACCGCGGTCGTAGAGCCGACCAAGGCGCCCGAGCCGACCGCCGTTCCCGCGACCGAAGCCCCCACGGCCGAGCCCACCGCCGAGGCCGCGCCGGTCACCATCCGATACGCCAACTGGAACGTCGGCACCGAGGAAGAGAACAACATCCAGCGCCAGCTCGTGGCCGCCTATGTCGAGGCGCACCCGAACGTCACGGTCGAATACGTCGACATGTCGGCCGAAGGCGGGTGGGATGCGGTCCTGACGGCCTATGCGGCCAAGGGGCAGCTTCCTGACGTGTTCATGGCCAACAACGTCCCGCTGTATGCCCAGAACGGCTGGTTGGCCGATCTGTCGAGCTACGTCGCGGACGACGCGGACTATCAGGACGTGCCCGAGGTCCTGAAGAACGCGTTCTCGTACTCCGGCAAGACCCTGGGCCTGCCGGCCGCTCAGTTCGTGATGGGCTACTTCGTCAACAGGGATCTGTACGCGGCCGCAAACCTTGACGCGCCCGAGTACGGCGTGGCGGTCGAAGACTTCGAAGCCGCCGCCGCCGAGTTGACCAACGTCGACAAGGGCATCCTCGGCCTGGACGAGATGGAGCCCGTGATCGGCTGGTATCCCAGCACGCAGGACGCGAACCTGAAGTGGTTCAGCTTTGACGGCGCGCACATGAACTACAACTCGGCGGCCTTCAAGGCGGCCATCGCCAAGGCGGGCGAGCTGCGCCCGTACACCTGGCAGGGCCTGAGCGAGGACCAGAAGAAGAACTTCAAGTCCGCCGGTCCGTGGGAAGCCTTCCTCAACCAGGAAGTCGCCGTGCGCTGGGACGGTGGTTGGGTGATGCCCGACTACGTGAGCAAGGCCACGTTCGATTGGGACTTCATCGGCATCCCGGGCGGGAACCAGGCCCTCGTCGCCGACGCGATCGTCGTGTCGAAGACCGCGGCGAACGTCGACGAGGCGTACGCCTTTGCCAAGTGGATGACCTTCTCGAAGGAAGCCTACGCCAAGGAGGCCGAACTGGCCAAGGCCGCCGGCACCGCGCCGAAGATGCCTGTGTCGCTTGACGATGCGTCGCTCGAGCTGTACCGCCAGTTCGTCGACAAACCGGGCGTGAACACCGCGCTCGAGAACCTCGACGGCAGCCTGATCGAGTCGCTGGCCAAGCTGGTCCCGGGCTACATCAATGCGCGCTGGGAAGGCAAGCCGGGCATCGACATCGGCGAGGACAAGGACGTGAACATGTGGTTCATGTTCAACTTCGCCAACGACGGCAAGTTCAAGTACGAAGACTACGCGGAGCGCCTCGAGGCGTTCGCCAACAAGACGTTGGACGACGCCGCCGCGGCCGTCGGCAAGTAAGCGTTTGAGCACCTGCCGGGGCGCCGCGGCCACACCACCGCGGCGCCCCGGTCGAACGGGGCGAAAGCGCCCGCCAGCACGAGGGGCCCATGAGACGACGTCGCGCGTCACGGATCCTTGGGGCTTTGTTG
>CAZNSL010001017.1:0-2449 GCA_964574975.1 uncultured Alcaligenaceae bacterium
GATCGCCCGCGACGCCGCCGCGGCCGAGCGCTCCCATGCACCGAGTTCGCCCAGCGCCCGCGCCAGCCGCCGCGGTGCCTCCGCATCGTCCGGCGCGAGCGCGGCCAGCCGTTCCAACTGCCAGGCGGCCGCGAACCACTGCCGCGCTGCTTCCGCCCGCGCCGCCTGGACCTCGTGCCACGTGCGACCCGCGCTCGACGGCTCCGTAAAGTCGTCTGGGTATTCTCCGTGCAGCCGTGCCCAACGCTCGCGCACCGCTGCCGGCGGCAATTGCGTCAGTCCGCCCTGGTCGTCGACGCGCAGGCCCGACACGACCTGGGCCAGCGCGACCAGGTCGTCCGCCGGCCGTCTGTCGGGCGTCAGCGTATCGCGCCACGGACGACGATCCCACGGCGGCAGCGGTGGCGTCAGAGGTTGGCCTGTCGTCGCATCCCACACCCGCGAGGTTCCGTCGTGACTCGCCGTGAATAGCGTGTCGCCGGATTCCGAAAAGGCGACGTGGAATACGCCGCCGTCGTGGCGGATCGGGGCGTACAGCGGCCGACCGCTCGCCGCGTCGAGGACCAGAGCCGTGTTATCCTCGCCGGCGGTCGCCACCCGCTTGCCGTCGGCGCTAAACGCGATCATCGCAACGCCACTTGCGTGACGCGGCGGCGACTCCCACAGTGATTTTCCGTCACTAACGTCCCAGAGTTGGACCAGGCCGTCCGCCGAGGCCGTCGCCACCGCGGCCCCGTCCGGACGAAACGCCGCGGCCGTCACGGGAGCGTCGTGCCGCAGCGGCGGGCCGACGGGTTCACGGTCAACAGCTCGGCGCAGGCGCGCGAACGGCTCGGTGCCGAACGTGACGATGAGCTTACCGTTCGGACTGACCGCGGAGGTCGCCGCTGCGTCACTCTCGATAGCTGCGGCCGAGGCGGTCGGCGGCAGACGCAGTCCCCACAGGCGGGCGAGGCCATCCTCACTCCCGGTCAGAACCGCTCGGCCGTCGGGCGCGAACGTCACGGCCAGAGGTATACCGTTGTGGCGAAACACCGGCCCGATGGGCTGGCCATTTACGGCGTCCCACACGCGGGCCGTATTGTCGTTGCTGCCGGTGACGACCCAGCGGCCATCGGGACTGAACGACGCCGTGCCGACGCGGCTGCCGTGTCGCAACTGCGGCGTCACGATCCGCCCCGTGGTGGCATCGAAGACCTGGGCAAACTTGTTGGCCGCCGCGACGACGAGCCGCGTCCCGTCGGGGCTAAAGCGCACCGAACTGACGGACCCGCTCATGCGGATCGGCTGCGCGAACAGTAGATCGTCGGTACGTATTCGCCAAACGCGGACGGTACCGTCGGCGCACCCGGTGGCGACGAACCGCCCGTCCGGGCTGAAGTCGCAGTCGATCAGCGCAGCCTCGTGCTTGAGCGGTTGGCCGACGGGGGCGAGCGTCGCGGCGTCCCACACCTTGGCCACGCCGTCCAACCCCGCCGTCAGGAAGATCGCCCCTGCCGGGTCCTGGAGTACATCGCCGACGCGACTGCCGTGGAGCAGGGGCAGCGCGAGTGGTTTTCCGTCGAGGCCATAGATTTGCAACCCACCGGCGGCCACCGCGAGGGCGATCCGCTTGCGGTCTGGGTGAATCAGACCGCGCACGAGTGCCCCCCCGACAGAGATGGTCGTGAGACGCCGGCCGTCGGCGACGTTCCACAGGTTCGCATTGCCGTTGCTCCCGCCGGTGAGGAGCGTCGAGCCGTCGGCAGAGAACTCGGCGAAGGCGACCGACCCGCCCTGCTCCAGAGGCGGCGCGACGGCCTTGCCGGTCGCCACGTCCCAGACGCGGACCACGCCGTCACCACCGGCCGTCACCGCCCGCCGGCCGTCGGGGCTGAAACTTGCCAGAACCACAGGACCATCGTGCGGCCAGACCTGGAGGAGTTTCGGGCAGCGGTCGAGGACGGCCGCGAGTCGCTTGCGGTGCATCGGTTCTCGCTCGGCCCGGCCAGCGTCGAGGCGAAGCGCTTCCGCGAACCAGAGGAGCGAACCGTACCGATCGCCGCTATCGAGCTGCCGCGCGCCGTTGGCGACGCACAGCCGCACCTGCCGTTGCCGCGCCTGCTCTAGCGCCGCTTCGGCCTGGCCGTGCGCCGCCCGCGCCTCGGCCGCCTCGCGCGTCACGGCGAGGTACGCCCACACGCCACCGGCGACCAGGGCCACGGACGCCACGGCCACTGTGGCGAACAGCGCTGCAAGTGTCGGCCGGCGCTTGGCCCACTTGACGGCCCGTTCGAACGGTCCGGCAGGCCGGGCCGCGATCGGCAGGCCATCGAGGAAGCGCTGCAAGTCGTCGGCGAGGTGCAAGGCGCTCACATAGCGCTTGGACGGCGATTTCTCAAGGCACTTGAGGACGATTGTTTCGAGGTCGCGCGGTGTCTTCGACTGGATGCGCCGCGGCGGCACCGGC
>CAZNSL010001018.1:0-2448 GCA_964574975.1 uncultured Alcaligenaceae bacterium
ACGCCGAACAGGCGCCGGCTGCTGAAGGCGCCGCCCGCAAGGCGGCGCCTTCGGCGCGTACGGCGCCCGCGCAGTCGCCGGCCGCACCGAAGCCCGCGGTGGCCCACGACCCGGTGCCGGGCCTGCCGTCGCTCACCGCGGCCAACCAGACCGAGCTCGTCGCCACGTACTGCGCCGGCTGCCACAGCGACCGCGCGAAGGCGGGCGGGTTGTCGCTGGCCGGCTTCAACGCCATGAAGGCGCAGGAGCAGCCCGAGGTCGTCGAGAAGATGATCCGGCGCCTGCGGGCCGGCATGATGCCGCCGGCCGGTGCCAAGCGTCCCGACGCCGCGACGCTCGAAGCGTTCACCGGCGCCCTCGAGTCGCGCATGGACGAACGCGCGGCCACCAACCCGAATCCCGGCTGGCGTCCGTTCCAGCGCCTGAACCGCGCCGAGTACCAGCGTGCGGTGAAGGACCTGCTCGGGCTCCAGGTCGACGTCGCGGCCTACCTGCCGAACGACACCATGAGCCACGGCTTCGACAACGTCGCCGACGTGCAGGGCATGTCGGCCACGCTGATGCAGGGCTACCTGCGGGCGGCCAGCCAGATCAGCCGCCTGGCCGTGGGCGACCGCGACGCCACGGCGGCGGCCAGCACCTACAAGGTCGGCCGCACGATGTCGCAGATGCGGCACGTCGAGGGCGCGCCGATGGGCACCCGCGGCGGTATCGTCGTCACCCACATCTTCCCGGCGGATGGCGAGTACACGATCGGCGTGAACCTGCACAACGAGCCGCTCGGCGGCCTCTACGGGCGCTCGACGATGAGCGTCATGAACATCAACGAGGAGATCGACGTCGCCATCGACGGCCAGCGCGTGGCGGTGATTCCGCTGAACCAGCGGATGAGCGAGTCGGATCCGAAGAACAGCCTCGACCCGAAGACGGCGCGGATCCATGTCACGGCCGGCCCGCACCGGGTGTCCGCGGCGTTCATCCAGAAGTTCGAGGCGCCGATCGACGACTCGCTGATGCCGACCGAGAACACGCTGGCCGACGTCAGCATGAGCTTCGGCGTCACCCTGCTGCCGCACCTGCGGGACATGACGGTGAACGGGCCGTATGCGGTCACCGGCGTCTCCGACTCGGTGAGCCGTCGCCGCATCTTCTCGTGCCGGCCGACCTCGGCCGCCGAGGAGCCGGCGTGCGCCAACGAGATCATCAAGTCGCTGGCGGCGCAGGCGTTCCGCGGCCCGGTGCCGCAGGCCGACCTCGACACGCTGAAGGGCTTCTACGAAGAGGGCCGCAAGGCCGGCGACTTCGAGCACGCCATCCGCTACACGCTGCAGGCGATCCTGGCCAGCCCGCGCTTCGTGTTCCGCCTCGAGGAGGTGCCGGCGGCGACGCGCGCCGGCGCGTCCTATCGGCTCAACGATCAGGACGTGGCGTCGCGCCTCTCGTTCTTCCTGTGGGGCACGGTGCCCGACCAGGAACTGACGAAGGCCGCCGCGGCCGGACAACTGCGCACACCCGCCGCGCTGAAGAAGCAGGTCGACCGCATGATCGCCGACCCGCGCTCGGAAGCGCTGGCGACGCGCTTCGCGTCGCAGTGGCTGCGCCTGCAGGACCTCGACAAGATGGTCCCCGACTACCTGCAGTATCCGCACTACGACGACACGCTCGCCGCCGGATTCAAGCGCGAGACGGAGCTGTTCGTCGACAGCCTGATCCGCGAGAACCGCAGCCTGCTGGAGCTGATCGAGAGCGACTACACGTTCGTCAACGAACGCGTCGCCGTCCACTACGGCATCCCGAACGTGACCGGCAGCGAGTTCCGCCGCGTGCCGGTGACCGACGTGAACCGTCGCGGCATCCTCGGCCACGGCAGCATCCTGGCGCTGACCTCGATCGCCGACCGCACGTCGCCGGTGCTGCGTGGCAAGTACGTGATGGAAGTGCTGCTCGGCGCGCCGCCGCCGGCGCCGCCGCCCAACGTGCCGGGGCTCGACGAGACTAAGGACACCAATGGCGGCCGCACGCTCTCGGTGCGCGAGCGCATGGAGCAGCACCGCAAGAACCCGCCGTGCATCAACTGCCATCGGGTGATCGACCCGCTCGGCCTGGCGCTCGAGAACTTCGACGTCACCGGCGCGTGGCGCATCAAGGACAACGAAGTGGGCGTCGACCCGGTGGGCGACCTCTACGACGGCACCAAGCTCGATGGCCCGGTGGGCCTGCGCAAGGCGCTGCTCCGGCACAAGGACGCGGTGCTCCTCAGCTTCACCGAGCACCTGATGACCTACGCGCTCGGCCGCCGCGTCGAGGCCTACGACATGCCGCTGGTGCGGCAGATCATCCGCGACGCGGCCGCCAACGGCTACAAGATGCAGACCTTCGTGCAGGGCGTGGTTGCCAGCCAGGCCTTCCGCATGAGCCGTGTCGAGGCGCCGGAGACGACCACCACGG
>CAZNSL010001019.1:0-2447 GCA_964574975.1 uncultured Alcaligenaceae bacterium
GGCCGACACCGCGGGACTCGGCGAACCGTTGACGCCCGGGTCGATGCGGGCGGCGTTGTTCACCATCTGCGCTTGCACCGCCCCGTCGCCTTGCAGCACGGCTGTGCCGCTGAGATTCATGACGCTGACGCCGCCGGCGCCGCTCGTGCCGACACGCAAGAGACCGCCGTCGAGGCTCGTCGTGCCGCTCGACTGGTCGTAGTTGCCAGCCGTCACCAACGTGCCCGCCACGCGAACGTCGCCGCCGTTGAAGTTGATGGGCAGCGGCTTGATGACCTCCGTGCCCGCCAAGCTGTAAAGCTGGCCGTCGGCCGCGGTGAGGTTGATGTCGAGCGTGTCGACGATCTGATGCGACGCGTCGATGCGGAGCGTGCCCCGATCCGCGTCGCCATCGCCCAGGTTGATCGTGCCGGCAACGATCGCGTCGTTGGTGCCGCTCGATTTCGCGAGGGCGAGCGTGCCGTCTTGCACGGTGGTGTTGCCGACATAGGTGTTGGCGTCGCCGCCCGTGTAGGCGAGCGTGCCCAGGCCGGTCTTGGTGACCGCGCCGCCGGCGAGCGTGGCGTTGATATCGAGGTCGTAGTTGGCGGCGCCGTCGCCGACCGTGAAGAGACGCGGGCCGCCGAGGTTGACATTGCCCGGCGAGGCGGCGTTCACCACCGCGCCGACCGCCCCGGTGCCCGTGACGTTGAGCGTGACATCGCCGGCAAGCGTCAGGACGTTGCCGCCGACCTGCACCGTGGCCCCGGCCGCCGTGCCGCTTTCGAGCGTCAGCGGCCCAACCGTCTCGGACGACGCCAGGCTAAGCGTCGCCCCGGCCTGGACTGTTGTTGCGGAGCCATCGGGGAGGGCGCTGCCGCCCTGCGCCACAAGTGTGCCGGCGGCGACCGTCGTCTGGTCGTGGCCGTTGGTCCCGGTGAGCGTCAATGTGCCCAGGCCCGACTTCACCAGATCGCCCGTGCCGCCGAGGCTCGAGCTGGAGGTCAGGTTCCCGAGGGCGTTGGACACGTCGATCGTGCCCCCCGAGCTACCGAGCACGACCCGATCGGTGGCATCGGCCCCCGCTCCCGTGTAGCGAAGCGTGCCGCCGTTGATCGTGACCGAGGCGCCGGACCCAAGCGGACTGGGCGAGCCGCCGTTGGCGACATCCGGCGTGGCCAACACGCCGCCCGTGATCGTGACGTTGCCCGTGAAATCGCTGGCGGCGTTGGTGAGCGTCTGCGTGCTGGCGAGCTGCTTGGCGACCGAGCCGATGCCGGTGATCTTGCCGTCGAACGACGTGACGCTGCTGGCATCGCCCAGAACCAGGCTGTTGGGAATCGTCGGCCCCAGATCGAAGGTGACGCCGGTCGAACTGCCGGCAAGGGCGTTGATGGCGACGGTGCTGACGTTGGCGGGCAGCGGGCCCGTGCCCAGCAGCCGAAGGTTGACCGTGCCGTTGGCGGTGGCCGTTTCGGGGTACGCGCCGTCGCGGATGTAGACGGTGCCCGTCGCCGTGACGACGCCGAGCCCGGCCGTGATGGTGGTGAAAGCGTTGACGCCGAAGATGGCCGCCTGCGCCCCCGCGGTTTCGGGATCGGCGTCCGGGATGAGATCGCCGACGCTGTAGCTGAAGCTGTCGTCGACATAGACCTCGGAGGTGTCGACATAGACAAGAACGACGTCGTTGCCGTCGCCGGCGTTGTAGAAGATGAAGAGCGACGGCGCCACGGGGGCCCCGTTCGACAAGCCATTGAAGAAGGTGCTGGTGGTGTCGCCGGCGCCATCGTTGTCGATGATGGTGAAGGAGTCGCCATTGGCCGGGGTGAAGCCGAGCGAGACGGTCAGATTGACACCGGTGAAGCTCGGCGTGCCCGCGACAAGAAGCTGATCGTACTGCGTACTCGGCGTGTTGCCATTGATGTCGAAATGGTAGGTGGCGCCGGGGGTATTGGTCGGCGCGGGCACGGCGAGAGAACCGGTGGCCAAACTGGACCCGGGGTCGAGGATGCCAGTAGCGCCGACGGAAGTCGGCCCATTGACGACCCCGTCGCCGCCGAGCGTGCCGCTGACGGTGACCGTACTCGCGGCGGCCGTGGAACCGTTGAGGTCAAGTCGGCCAGGCCCCATGACGTTGGTCGGGCCCGTGTAGAGCTGGGTGTTCTGCACGGTGAAGGTGCCGTTGCCGATCTTGGTCAAGCCGCCGGCGCCGGAGATTTGGCCGGTGTATGGGGCGGGCGTGGTGTTGTCGTTGCCGGTGGAAAGGGTACCGCTGCCGAGAGTCACGTTGCCGCCGCCGGTGAGCGAGCCGATAGTTTCGCTGTTGTTCTTGAGATCAAGCAGCCCGGTGGCGGCGACGATGAAGCGGGAGTTGTCGGAAAGGAAGTTCGTCGGTCCCGGAAGCAGACCGGAAAGCGTGATGTTGTCGACGAAGGAGGTCCGGTCGCCCGGTAGTGAACCGGTGCCCT
>CAZNSL010001020.1:0-1128 GCA_964574975.1 uncultured Alcaligenaceae bacterium
TTGGTGGGGTGGGCCGTGTGGAGCGTGACCCACCGCAACGGTGTAGGTGTTGCGCGTTCGCGGTGGGACTCGCTCCACTCGTCCCACCCTACAAATCAAACCTTCCAATCGGCTGGACTACTCCCCGCCCAACTTTCCGCGCATCTGAAACAGCCGTTTCAGCGCCACGTCCACGATCCGCTCGCCAGCCCCGACCTCGGCCAATCCAACCGGCAGCGATGCGCCGTATCCGCCCTCGGCGGCGGCTTCGATCGTCGGAAAGTATTGCTGGTAGTCGTTGCAGTAGCCGCAGACGATCAGGTAGTCGAGCCGCGCCCTCTGGCGCAGGCTCAGGGCATGTGCGCAGAACAACTCGCCCGACACACCGACGATGCCGATGCGACCATCGAGTAAAGCCGTCGTCAGTGTCGGACGCACGCCACCAGCATACTCGCGCTGGTAGAACGCGACTAACTCCGGAAAGAACGCCCGCGACAGACCCAATGCGACGAGCGGGTTCTTCACGTCGAGGCGGGCAGCAAACCGAAACTCCTCGGTGCGAATGGCCAACGTCTCAGCATTTGAGTCGCACCGACACGTCGCGGCGAGTGCCAGGACCTCTTTGCCCAGCAATCGTCCGAACTCCGCGGGCGTTCGTGCGCCGGCGGGTGGGTTTGGCGATAGGTCGCCGGCCGCTCCTTGAAGGAACAGGCACGGGGCACCCGTTTCGGCCTCAACGTACGACGCCATCGCGCCTGGGTAGTCGGCCGAGAACTGGAAGACCTTGGCAGCGGTCATCGTTGGATGGGCGGCGAAGTTAACGAGGTGGACGAGCGGCTTGCCGTCGGCGCGTTCGACGCGTAGCACCGTCAGCGCGCGGTCAACCGGCGGGTTCGGCAACTTCGAGTGCCTGTTGCGGTTGAGTGGTACCTCGCGCGAAGCAATGCCCCAGCGACACGGTACAGCGGCCTTGGAAGCCTTGAGGATCAGTTTCTCCAACTTGTCCTCGAGTTGCCGCGTGTAGGGATGTTGCGGGTCGGGCCAGGTGTCGAGTTCGAGGACTGGCCCGTGGTGGGTGTGCGACGCGACGACGAATAGGTGGTCGATCCCGGACGGCTTGAGCTTCGCGCGCAGACGGGCCATCGAATC
>CAZNSL010001020.1:1138-2444 GCA_964574975.1 uncultured Alcaligenaceae bacterium
CGGCGTTGAAACCCTCAGGGCGTTCAATCGCGGTGAGGTGCCCGGCCGAGGTCGAGGCTGACGAACGCGAGCCGCGTGTCGTCGGCGGTGAACACCAGTGCTCGTGCCTTGAGCGGGTCGAGGACGCCGACGCTTGGCCCGTCGTGGCGGGCGGCGTAGCCCCACATGGCGTAGCCGACCGGCGGTGTGATATCGCAGATAGCCGACCCCGCCGTCGGCTCCGTCGCGCGTACAAGCGGCGCGAAGAGTAGCAGGAAAACGGTCGCGCGGTTCATGCGGCGATTGTACGCCGCGGAGGGTCGTGAGCCCGGTTCCCGAAATTACCGCGTCGAACGCATCGATCTATTATGACGTGACGATACCCTTGTCTTCCACGCTACGATGGGAATGGAGCGGTTGACCGGCATCGCGACGCAACTCCGACGAACATCTCCGACCCGAAGTCGCCGGCCCCATTAAGCCGCGAGATTCCCACCGAACCCTTGACTGGGGCAAAGGTGGGAAGACGCGAAAGACGGCCAACCGGCGGAACCTCCCCAGCTTGAGGGTTTTCCTCATCCGGGCGAGGTTGGCAAGCCGATCATGGAAACCAGCCGAGCCGAATGCACGCTCCGCGACGAACGAACCCCGGTTTCCGGGCCGACGGCCTGGAGGGAGAGTCAGCGTCCGTCCCCGAACAGAACCCGCCATCAGCCGACCCGGCTGCCGCCCCCGGCAGGATGCCCGACGACCGGCTCCCAACCCCCGCTAACCCCTAGCGGAGCCGGCCGCCCGAGGCGGTGGGTCCACGCTCGCTCCGCGCACGGCCCGCGGTTCGAGTCGGGGCTCAGAGTCACGAACTGGAGTGCCCGCGATGAAAAAAGTGTTCACCACCGGACAGGTGGCCAAGATCTGTAAGGTCGCGCCGCGCACGGTGTCGAAATGGTTCGACTCCGGCCGGCTCCGCGGCTACCGCATCCCCGGCAGCCAGGACCGCCGCATTCCCCGCGAGCAGTTGATCAAGTTCCTTAAGGAACACGGGATGCCGCTGGGCGAACTCGAGGAGGAGGAGTGGCACAAGATCCTTGTGATCGGTGCCGAAAAGCTCTTCATCGACCGCCTCAAAGAAATCCTGCCGGAAGACGACGACTTCAAGTACGAGGTCGCCAATAGCGGCTTCGAGGCCGGGATTCAAGCCGAAAGCTTCCACCCCGATACGATCGTCATCGACCTGGCCTTGGGCCGTAGCGAGTCGATCCAGATCACCCAGAACCTCCGCCGCAACCCGGCCTACGAGCAGACGCTCATCATCGGCCTGGCCAGCGAG
>CAZNSL010001021.1:0-2442 GCA_964574975.1 uncultured Alcaligenaceae bacterium
ACTACTTCGGCGTCACAGGCACGATGGCCATGCCGGAGCCTCGCGGAGCGCCTTACCCGCCCTCGATCTATAAGAAAGACACGGGGATGATGCTCATCGACGGTTGTACGATGCTTTCCGACAATACGGACGGCACGAGCAACACATTGTTGCTCGGCGAGCGGCCGCCGAGCCACGACTTTCAATTCGGCTGGTGGTACGCCGGCGTCGGGCAAAGTCCAGACGGGTCCGGCGATATGATCCTGGGCGTCCGCGAACCCAATTTGCAGCCGATCATCGCCGGCTCGAAATGCGGATTTGGCAATTATCCGTTCATGGCGGCCGATGGCTTCGACGATCCCTGCGGCATGTTTCACTTCTGGTCGCCGCACTCCGGCGGTGCCAACTTCGCCTTGTGCGACGGCTCGGTGCGATTCATTTCTTACTCCGCCAACCCGATCATGCCGGCGTTGGCGACGCGCGCTGCCGGCGAAGTGGCCGGAGTTCCGGAGTGACGGGCCGCGCGCGATCCGACAACTCGGGTTGGCCGCGGTACGTTCGCGTCGAAACGCTCATCTTTTTGGGGTTTCTGCTTTGGTTTATGTTCGAGGGTCGATCCCGGTACTTCAACGACACCGGCACGCTTTGGCATCCCGTCGTGGGCGACGAAATCCTGACGACGGGCCGGTTTCCGACGGTTGACCGATTCAGTTTCACGCACGCCGGCAAGCCCTGGATCGCCTGGCATTGGCTCGGTGAAATTGTCCTGGCGATCATAAAACGGCTCGGCGGGTTAGACGTCCAACTTCTCGCCACGGCGACGCTACTGGCCGCCTTCTACGCCTGGGCCGTCCATCGCCTGATGGCGAGTGGCGTGCCGTGGTGGTTCGCGCTATTGCTCACGGCATTCGCCATCAAAGCCAGTTCCTATCACTTCTACGCCCGCCCGCACATGGCCACAATCGTGCTGATGGGCTGGATCGTCGCCCAACTCTGCGACTTCGAGGCCGGGCGAATTCCATTGCGACAGCTCTGGTGGTTTGTGCCGGTGTTTGTCGTCTGGGCGAACATCCACGGCGGCGTACTCGGCGGCATAGGTACCTTAGCCGTCGCTATTTGCGGGTGGACGTTGGCCAAGGTTGTTGGCCTGCCCACTCCGATTGCCCGATACCGGCAACTGCTTCCCCTCGGACTTCTTGCGCTCGCGTGCAGTTTGGCGACGCTCGTCAACCCTTATGGACTCGACTTGCCGCGCACTTGGTGGACCGTGATGGGTTCGACGGTAGTCCACGAGCGCATTATCGAACACAATCCGCTGCTCCGTTCGCCCTTCGCCTGGACGGTCGTAGCGTTCGCCGCAGTCTATGCCGCGATGATGGTTAGCGTGCCGCTGTGCAGTCTGCGCGTGACTTGGCTCTTGCCGCTGGTGTGGTTTTGTCTGGCGTGGTCGCGAATTCGCAATGGGCCGTTGTTCGCTTCGGTCGCCATCGTGGCGCTGGCCGAACTATTGCCCGCGGTCCGCTGGTCGTCTGCCTTGTACGGCTGGGGGAATCGCTTGTTGCCTCAGTTCGGAAATGCGTCCGACATCCTGGGCTGGCGGTCAGCCGTTGTTCCCGCTGCGACTGTCGTGACGGCGGGCGTATTGCTGCGACTCGGCCACTGGGCCCAGCTCGACCCTAACGTTTGGCCGGTCCAGTTACTCCCGGAGTTGCGTACCTATGACAGTAACCGTCCGCCCGGTACTCCGTTCTTCAACGACATGAATTTCGGTGGCTTTCTGATCGCTCATACGCCCAACCTGCGCGTATTTATCGACGACCGCTGCGAACTTTACGGTGATGCCGGCATCATGGCCTACGATCAAGCACATCGGAAGGATCCGTCACAAGTGGACCGTTGGGCCGAACAGTATGGCTTCGATCGCGCCTTGGTGGTCAGAGCATCCTCGATCGACCAGTATCTGCGTGAGTCCGATGGCTGGAGAGTCGTTGCCGAATGCCAGGCGGCCACGCTGCACGAGCGTGTCAGTGGCAGCCCATGACTGAACTATACTCCCCGTGGGTACGTTTTCCGCAAATCGCCAGTTCTCGTCCCGGACGTATAACTGATTTACCTTTTTACCGAGAATCGTGTTGCCGTCCGTCGCGGGCCGCACTATAGTCGCAGTGTCGGGTGAGTATCTTATCCAGAGTGGCTGAGGGTTTAGGCCCTGGGACGCCACAGCAACCGGTCTCGCCGACGACCGAACCTCGGTCGGCAACGGGACGCTGGTGCTAACTCCTACCCGCCAAAGGCCGTATGGCCCAGGCGGGAGAGATAAGATCGTGCAGTAGCGCACGCCTCTTGTTCTCTACCCTCGACACCGGGCGCATCCCGCCCCACGTCGAACTTTCTGGACGATACGCACCGTTCGTTTCCTCAACCTTGGTGCCGCGCCTACGACAGGCGTTGCACACGGAGACA
>CAZNSL010001022.1:0-2441 GCA_964574975.1 uncultured Alcaligenaceae bacterium
CAGCGGTCGGCGCTTTGAGGTGCCAGCCGTCGTGAAGTTCATAGGAGGTGTTGGTGATCTTGCCTGTCGCCGTGTGGGGGTCGTCGACGCCGAGTGGCGCGGTGCCGGCGCGCCAAGCGATGACCGTCTCGGTGCAGCCCGCCGGCCACGTCCAGCGGAGCACCACGTCACTCGGTGTCGTTGTCGCCGTCAGGCCGGCCGGCTCGGCGAGGCCGGTGTGCACGACCGGGGCACCGATCACGGCCTGGCTGCCGAAGGTGGCTGCTGGGACGTACCAGCGGATCTGGCCGTCGACGTGGTCCGTCACGCTTGATGTGGGGTCCGGTGTCAGCACCTGTCCGAGTCGGCTGAGCGAGCGCGCGTCGACGATCGACCCCGGTCCAGCGCTCGGCGAGCTCGAGCAGCGGACCACGACCGCCGAGGACGTCGACTCGACCCGCATCGCTACGGTCCCGGGGGCGCTGTCGGCGAAACGCACGATCGGGGTGGGCGGGACGACGAATGCTGCCGCGGTCACTGTGACCCCGCGGGTCGTCGTCTTGTCGGTACCGGTGCCATACTCGACGAACACTCGGTACGAGTACCTGTGCCCGTCAACGACGTTGGTGTCCATCCAGCCGTTGTCGGAGGCCCGAGCGCGACGGGCGGCCTGGGTTGGGTCGGTGGTGTCGGTGCGTTCAACCCAGATGCCCGAATGGCCGGTCAGCCGTGTCCAGCGAAGTTCGATCGAGCCGTCGTGTTCGACGGCTACGAGCCGGGACACCTCAAAGGCGACCAACTGAGTGCGGGTGCTGACCTTTCCCGACGGGATGCCGTGGCGCATCGCTTGGACTTGGTAGGACACCGAGCTGCCGGCGGGTGCTCCGGCGTCTTCGACGCTCGTGTCCGGGGTCGAGCCGATCGAGCGAGCGGTCGGCCCGTCGGGGCCGTGCTGGAGGCGGCTCACGCGGTAGGTGACATCACCGCTGGAGGGCGAGGCTTTCCAACTGACGCGCACGACATCGCCGGCCACCATCGCCAGAACGCCGCTGGGAGCGGTGACCGGCAGTTGCCGTAATGCTGCTAGGACGGCGGCATTGGACGGGAACTGGGAGGCCAAGGCCAACACGGCGTCTTCCCGGGCGGGACCGCCGAGTACGGCCGTTTCGGCGACGCTGGCGGCGATCCTGTCGAGGTCCTCGGTGATCTGCGCGACGGCATCTTCGGGGAGGCGACCTGTCGTGTCAGGAACGTCATGCGCGGTCTGGACGAGCGTGCGCGCCGCGACTGCGGCGTCATCGAGGCGGCCCTGGCTGACCAGCTTGTGCACGTTGGCCCAATCGTCCTGCGCACGGGACCGGGCGGCGTTGACGGCTTGGCGGACGAGTCCCACGGCGTCGATCTCGCCGGCCCAGCTCGCGAGCTGATCGACCAGGATCGCGGCAGCGTTGACGGCTCCGCTCGACAGCGCTGCCTGCGCTTCGGCGATGCTCTGTTCGGCTTGCCGCAGAGCGCCCAGGTCGTAGTGGCACGACCTGCAGACCGCCGCTACTCGGGCGACGGGTGCGGCACACTTCGGGCACTTGCGGTACAGCTCGGCGCCGCACTGATCGCACCGCGCTTCAGAACCGGCGATCGGGTTAGCGGTGTTGCACGAAGCGCACACGACGTAGTCGACGGCAGCCCCGGTCTCGACGGCCACGCCGATCTCGCGGGCGACGCGTAGCACGAGAGTCCGTGATGCCTCCACTGCGATCCCGTACGCGACGGTCGCGCGCAGAAGACGCTCGAACTCGATAGCGGTAAGCCGGTCCTCGAGCAACAACGCGGTTTCGATCTGGGGGCGAATCGCGTCGGCCGCGTCCTCGGCGAGTCCAGCGGCGTAGATCCGGGCGTCGGCGTTGATCAGAAGGTCGGTCGTCAGCGCCAACAGTTCGTCCACGATCGTGCGGAGGCGGTCGTGGCGGCGCTGCCGGTTGCGCGCGCCAATCCGGTCGTGTGCGGCCGCGATCGACGGCTGAGCCGCTGACTGCTCGACGCCGAGGAACTCGTACAGGGTACGCGTCGTGCGGCGGGGGGTCTCCTCGTTGAGCTGCGAAAACTCGGCGAGCAAAGTACGAGTGAGCGTGCGAACCGTCGGCGGCGGTGGTTCAACGTCGTCGGACACGTCGGCGACGACTCGGAACCCGGACAGGCGGGCTTCGAACTCGGCGTGGGCAACGCCCGCCCGGGCGGCCGCATCGCGGAGGCGTTCGACGCGGCTTGCCGGAATCCCGCCCCACCGCGCATTCAAGCGTTCCAGCATGTCGTCAACGTGTTGGAACCTGGCGGTCGCCTCATGGTGACGAGCCGCCGTGACGCGCTCGCGGGCGGCCGTCCGCGAGCCCGGGTTGAGCACCTGAGCCGCGAGCGCCTCCTTGTCCTTGATGAGCCCGGTGACGACGTTGCGGTACCGGGGGCTT